>NZ_OX336385.1:1413947-1715395 GCF_946902905.1 Streptococcus sp. Marseille-Q6470 | reverse complement strand
AAATCGGTAATTCGTTAGAATTCGATTTCGTCGTCCCACCTCCGCACAGTTGAGTAGGGCTGTAAAAGCTGATGAAATCAGCGTAGTAGAGCCCACTCAACCACTGCGTCTTGCTCGACAATCCAAAGACAATTGAGAGGCTAGGACTTTTGTCCCAGCCTCTTCACAATTCTTTTCATTCAATCAGTAAATTCACTTCAGAGAATTTAATCCTCACCGTTGTTCCTTGTCCAAGTTCGGATTCTATTTGAATCTGATGTCCTAATTCTTGGCTGATTTTCTGGGTTAGATAGAGCCCAAGTCCAGATGACTGCTGGGTCATTCGACCATTATATCCTGAAAATCCACGTTCAAAGACTCGCAACCGATCACTGTTTTTAATGCCAATCCCAGTATCTTTGATGCAAAGTTCTTGACCATCCATATAGATTTCAACCCCACCTGCATTTGTGTACTTGAGGCTATTTGACAGGATTTGTTCAATGACTACCAACAGCCATTTCTTGTCTGTAACAATGCTTCTATCCAAGTCATGCAGATTAATACTTAGATCTTTCTGGATAAAGAAAATGGCATATTTACGAATGACTTCTTTGACCAGATCTTCTAAATTTTCTTTCTTCAAAACCAAATCATCATGGAAGCTTTCTAAGCGTAGATATTGGAGAACGAGGTTGGTATATGAATCAATCTTAAAAATTTCCTGTTCCAACTGTTGCTTCAGTTGGCGATCCTCCACCTCACTCACTAGGAGTTTACTGGCTGCAATTGGTGTTTTTATCTGATGAACCCAGAGTGTATAGTAGTCCACCAAATCATTATAGCGGTTTTCAGCATCTGATTTCTTTTGATAGAGTTCAGATTCGCTTTTCTCTAATTTTTCAGTTAGAAGGACTTCCATTGGTGACTTAGCTTTTCTTTCGCCATAGAGCAATTCCTTACGATAACGTTGCAATTCTATCAAGAAATCAAATACCAAAAACAAAAATGTCAAAAATGTAAATAGAAAGAAGAAATAGTTAAAGTAGGGCCCTTGCTTATCAAACAAGATTTCAAAGAGAAAAAGCAAACCTGTAAGCGATAGAATAAAAGCAAAAAAACGGCTACGCGAACGGATATAAGCTAGAAAAAAACTTTTAAGTTCAAGCATGTTTCAATCCGTACCCTATCCCTTTCTTAGTTTCGATAAAACCAATCAAACCTTCTTCCTCCAGTTTCTTGCGCAAGCGAGCGACATTAACAGATAAGGTATTGTCATCGATAAAAAAGTCACTGTTCCAGAGTTCCCGCATCAAGTCGTCACGCGCTACGATATTTCCTGCATGCTCAAATAAAACTCGCAAAATCTGAAATTCATTCTTGGTTAGGCTGATAGCTTTGCCATTGACATGCACATCCATAGACTTGGTATTGAGGATAACTCCTGCATATTCTAAAAGACTTTCATCCCTTCCAAATTCATAGGAACGGCGCAATAATCCTTGTACCTTGGCTAAAAGGACCTGCTGGTCAAAAGGCTTGGTCACAAAATCATCTGCTCCCATATTAATAGCCATCACGATGTCCATAGCCTGGTCTCTTGAAGACAAAAACATAATAGGAACTTTGGAAATCTTGCGAATTTCCTGACACCAATGATAACCATTAAAGAGAGGCAATCCAATATCCATCAGGACCAGATGAGGCTCAGACTGAACAAATAACGTCAGAACTTCCATAAAGTCTTCTACCATGACTACTTCAAAACCCCATTCAGAGAGCATTTTCCCAACTTGCTGACGGATTACTGGATCATCTTCTACTAGTAAAATCTTATGCATCTGCTCCTCCTTTTTTTATATTATAGCAAAATTCTTCTGACTACTAGCGAAATTGATACAAATCTGATATGATAAAAGTTAAGAAAGGAATTCTCATGGCCAATATTTTTGACTATCTAACTGATGTTCAATACGATTCTTTTTATGATCTTCCCTTAAATGAACTGGATGTACTTGCTTTGACAGAGCTGACTTATCTTCCTTTTGATAACTTATTGGACCAGCCTGTCAATCGTTTAAGCGATGTCGCAACACGTGTCCCTCGAGAAAGTACCATGCTGACCAATAAAGAACGTCTGCAACTTTTAGACCAGCTTGCCCAACACAAACGTTTTAGAAATTGCAAGCTCTCTAACTTTGTCAACGATATTGATGAGGAACTCCAAAAGCAATTCGCTGCTATGACCTATCGTCTGAACCTAGATACCTATCTGATTGTCTTTCGTGGCACAGACGACAGTATTATTGGCTGGAAGGAAGATTTCCATATGACCTATATGAAGGAAATCCCTGCCCAAAAGCATGCTCTTGAATACTTGGAAGATTTCTTTAAACAATATCCAAAGCAAAAAGTAATGGTTGCTGGGCATTCTAAGGGTGGTAATCTAGCCGTCTTTGCTGCTAGTCAAATCCAGCCTGAATTACAGGAAAAGATCTCAGCAGTTTATACCTATGATGCTCCTGGTTTGCAGGCTCATCTGACTGAAACAACTGGCTACCAAGACATTATTCCTAAAATCCATCGTTATGTACCCCAGGGATCTGTCATTGGAATGATGCTGGAAGTGCCTGATACTCCTATCGTCGTCAAATCTACGGCTCTCGGTGGAATCGCTCAACACAATACTTTCAGCTGGCTAACTGAAGGACACCACTTTGTCCAACTAGAGGAAATTAGTAGCGAAAGTCTCCAAATCAAAGACGCTCTTAAAGAATGGGTGGATAGTGTTCCCGATGAAGAACTAGAGCTCTACTTTGATCTCTTTTTCGGAACCATCCTAGAATCTGGAATCACTTCCATCAATGATTTATCTTCTAGAAATGCTATCGACCATGTTCAACAACTTGTTTCTCAAGCCCAGACACTGGAGCCCGAGCAAGTCGAAATCTTAAAAAACCTGACACAACTCCTACTGGATGCACGCTTCCAAGCCTGGAAAAATCATTTTTAAAAAGTTAAAAGTCCCTTCCTTTATGGAGGGACTCTTTTGTTGATTCCTTATTTTATTCTTCTGTGTTATACTAGAAACTGTAAATCTATGAAAGAGGAAATCCTATGAAAATCCATAAAACTGTGAATCCTGTCGCCTATGAAAATACTTATTATCTCGAAGGGGAGCAATACCTGATTGTAGTCGATCCTGGTAGCCATTGGGAGGCCATTCGCAAGACTATCGAAACCATCAATAAACCGGTCTGTGCCATTCTTCTGACCCACACTCACTACGACCATATTATGAGTCTTGACTTGGTTAGAGATACTTTGGGAAATCCTCCAGTCTATGTAGCAGAGAGTGAAGCTTCTTGGCTCTATACTCCTGTTGATAATCTTTCTGGGCTTCCCCGTCACGATGATATGGCGGATGTCGTGTGTAGACCAGCTGAACACACCTATGTTTTTCATGAAGAATACCAGATTGAAGAATTCCGCTTCACAGTCTTACCAACTCCAGGCCACTCTATCGGTGGAGTTTCATTGGTTTTCCCAGATGGACACTTGGTCTTAACGGGAGATGCCCTTTTTCGAGAAACCATTGGTCGAACAGATTTGCCAACTGGTAGTATGGAACAACTCCTTCATAGTGTTCAAACCCAACTCTTCACCCTTCCAAACTACGATGTCTATCCAGGACATGGTCCGGCTACGACTATCGCGCACGAAAAAACCTTCAATCCATTTTTCTAAAACATAGAAACCAAGGACAATCATCCTTGGTTTTTGTATTACCAAATAATCACACGGTCTTCTGGTGAGCGCCACATGCCGTCGCCTTCGTTGACATCATAGGTTGTAAAGAAGTCATCAAAGTTTGGCACTTGGACATTAACACGGAGTTTAGCTGGAGCGTGTACGTCGACGCTAGCCATGAGTTTCATCAACTCTGGGCGACCTTTCATACGCCAGATACGTGCAAAGTTATGGAAGAACTCTTCAGCTGAAAAATCTGGCTCTCTCTTAGCAGCTTCTAGCGCTGCAGCGATTCCTCCAAGGTCGGCAACGTTTTCGGACACGGTTAGTTTCCCATTGATTTTTGCACCGTAAGATTCTTGACCATCAAACTGGTCGATAACCTTCTGTGTTTTTTCTTTAAAGGCTGCGTAGTCGCTCTCTGTCCACCAATCCTTGAGACTTCCATTTTCATCAAAGGAAGCTCCATTAGTATCAAAGGCGTGAGAAATTTCATGGGCAATAACCGCACCAATACCACCATAGTTGGCAGAAGATGACTGATGCAAGTCATAGAATGGTGCCTGTAAGATAGCAGCTGGGAAGACAATCAAGTTCTTTTGTGGATTGTAGTAGGCATTGACCATATGAGCTGGCATTCCCCACTCCTTGTAGTCAACCGGCTGATTCCACTTGCTCCAACTGTGCTTAATTTCCACACGCGCAAAGGCTAGGGCATTCTCAAAGAGGCTAGCAGATTCATCTACAACCTTGTCCTTATAGCGAGCTGGCAGTTCTTCTGGATAACCGATATAAGGCTTGATGACATTGAGTTTGACGATGGCTTTTTCTCGAGTTTCAGGAGTCAGCCAGTCATTTTTAGCCAAACGTTCCTTATAAACGTCAATCATGGTCGCCACTTTTTTCTCTACATCTGCCTTGGCTTCTGGAGAGAATTTTTCGTGGGCATACCAAAGGCCCAGGGCTTGTTTGAATGGTCCTTGAGCTAAATGGTAAGCTGCCTTGCGCTTGTCTTGAGCCTCAGGGACTCCTGAAAGAGCTCGTCCGTAGGCACCTGACAAGATACGAATCTCATCTGTCAGATAACTAGTTGAAAGATTAACCACACTCAAGATCAAGCTTGCCTTGAGCAAAGGCCAAGCTTCCTCACTATAAAATTGCTCTGCTGCTTGCCAGAAACGTTCTTCATCTACGATAACATTATCTGGAGTTTGCCCAATCACAGCCTTGAAGAAGTCATCGAGAGGCAGGGCAGGCGCAAACTTTTTGAAATCTTCGTAAGAATATGGATGGTAAAGTTTGGCATATTCTGAACTCTCCTCGTTTGAAAGTACGACAGCTGCGATACGGCGGTCCAATTCCAATCGTTTCTCTAGCAAATCTGCGATTTCTTCATCTGAGAAGTTATAGGCTTTGAGGAGATTAGAAGTACTTTCTTTCCAAAGGTTCAACAATTCCTCACGCTGAGGATGGTCTTCCGCATAGTAGGTTGTATCAGGTAAGATAGTTCCTGGAGCACTAGCCCAGAGAACATTGGTTCTAGCATCCATAAAGTCTGGTGAAACACCAAATGGAAGGAAGTTTGGTTTGCCAGCTAATTCAAACTCTGCTAGTTTACCTGCGAAATCCGCAAAACTTTCTAAATTCTGATATTCCTTCAATAAAGGAAGGACTGGCTCAATTCCATCTGCTTCTCGCTTATCAAAATCTCTCACCATGCTGTGGTATTTGACAAAGTTTGCTAGGATGGGATCTTCAGGAACATCTTCTCCAGCCAACCACTTGTCAGTTGTTGTTAGCATCAAGTCTTCGATTTCTTCATCAAGGTCGATAAAACCACCTGTTCGCGATTTGTCAGCTGGAATGACCGCAGTCTTTTCCCACTCACCATTTATAGCATCATAAAAATCATCTTGATATCGTGTCATCTTGTTCTCGCTTTCATTTTTCACTTATTCTTAGCTTAGCAAAAATCCCTGGGGAATGCAATTAAAAATGCCGTCTCTTACTGATCGATTTCATCATTAATATTTTAAATTTTTACCAAAATTAACTTGACTTAAAAATAAAATTAAGGTATATTAAAATCCAGGAGGAATACAACTGTATGATACGTATCGAAAACCTCAGTGTCTCCTACAAAGAAACGTTGGCACTTAAGGATATTTCACTAGTGCTCCAAGGACCAACGATTACCGGGATTATTGGTCCAAACGGCGCTGGGAAATCAACATTATTAAAAGGTATGCTGGGCATTATCCCACATGAAGGACATGCTTTTATCGAAGATAAAGAAATGAAAAAATCTCTTAAGAAAGTTGCCTATGTCGAGCAAAAAATTCATATCGACTACAACTTCCCTATCAAGGTAAAAGAATGTGTCTCTCTGGGACTCTATCCATCCATTCCACTCTTTCACACTTTAAAAGCAAACCACTGGCAAAAGGTGGCTGAAGCACTAGAAATTGTTGGACTTTCTGACTACGCAGATCGTCAGATTAGTCAACTCTCTGGTGGCCAATTCCAGCGTGTCTTGATTGCCCGCTGTCTAGTTCAAGATGCTGATTATATTCTCTTAGACGAGCCCTTTGTTGGGATTGACTCAGTCAGTGAAGAAATTATCATGAACACGCTGAGAGATCTTAAAAAGGCTGGCAAGACTGTCCTTATCGTTCACCATGACCTCGGCAAGGTTGCCCATTATTTTGACCAGGTACTCCTTCTCAACAAGGAGCTAATTGCCTTTGGTCCAACAAAGGAGACCTTCACCCAAGCCAATCTCAAACAAGCTTATGGTGACCGACTCTTTTTCAATGGAGGTGACCTATGATTGCAGAATTTATAGATGGATTGCAGAACTTCCACTTTCTCCAAAATGCCTTGATTACAGCTGTTGTGATTGGTATTGTTGCTGGAGCGGTCGGATGCTTTATCATTCTCCGTGGGATGTCCCTTATGGGAGATGCTATCTCGCACGCTGTCTTACCTGGTGTAGCTCTTTCTTTTATTTTAGGAATTGACTTCTTTATTGGTGCTATCATCTTTGGACTGCTTGCCTCTGTCATCATCACCTACATCAAGGGGAACTCTATTATCAAGAGTGACACTGCCATTGGGATTACCTTTTCATCTTTATTGGCTCTGGGCATTATCTTGATTAGTGTGGCTAAAAGCTCGACTGACCTCTTCCATATTCTCTTTGGGAATATCTTAGCTGTGCAAGACATAGACATGTATATTACCATCGGTATGGGAGCTCTCATTCTATTGATTATCGGGATTTTCTTCAAGCAACTCTTGATTACATCCTTTGATGAACTCCTAGCCAAAGCTATGGGCATGCCAGTTAATTTCTACCACTATCTACTCATGATACTCTTGACTTTGGTGTCAGTGACTGCTATGCAAAGTGTCGGAACCATCCTTATCGTAGCCATGCTGATTACTCCAGCCGCGACAGCTTATCTTTACGCCAATAGTCTAAAGACCATGATTTTTCTTTCATCAGGCTTGGGAGCTCTAGCTTCTGTCTTGGGACTTTTTATCGGTTATAGCTTTAACCTGGCTGCAGGTTCAAGTATCGTGCTGACATCTGCAAGTTTCTTTCTCATCAGTTTCTTTATCGCACCAAAACAACGTTATCTGAAGCTGAAAAATAAAAAAATCAAACAATAACGAGGGAAGCCCCTCTGGAGGAATCTAATGAAAAAAATAGGTGCATTGCTGGTTCTCTTTCTTTCCGTAATTGCTCTTGTAGCATGTTCTACTGGAAAAAAAGACACAGCATCTACAAACCAAAAACTAAAGGTTGTAGCAACTAACTCTATCATCGCTGATATTACTAAAAATATCGCAGGAGACAAGATTGATCTTCATAGTATCGTGCCTGTAGGACAAGATCCACACGAGTACGAGCCACTACCAGAAGACGTCAAGAAAACGTCGCAAGCCGACTTAATTTTCTACAATGGTATCAACCTTGAAACAGGTGGAAATGCCTGGTTTACAAAATTAGTTGAGAATGCTAAGAAAACTGAAAACAAAGACTACTTTGCAGTTAGTGAAGGCGTTGATGTCATCTACCTAGAAGGGGAAAATGAAAAAGGGAAAGAAGACCCACATGCTTGGCTCAACTTAGAAAACGGGATTATTTATGCGCAAAACATTGCTAAGCAACTCATCGCTAAAGACCCTAACAACAAGGAATTCTACGAAAAGAATCTCAAAGAATACACTGAAAAACTAGACAAGCTTGACAAGGAAGCCAAAGAGAAATTTAACGCTATTGATGCGGACAAGAAACTCATCGTAACCAGCGAAGGATGTTTTAAATACTTCTCTAAAGCTTACGGTGTCCCAAGTGCTTACATCTGGGAAATCAATACTGAAGAAGAAGGAACACCTGACCAAATCAAGACTTTGGTTGAAAAACTTCGCCAAATGAAGGTTCCATCACTATTTGTTGAATCCAGTGTCGATGATCGTCCAATGAAGACTGTTTCTAAAGACACAAATATCCCAATCTACGCACAAATCTTTACTGACTCAATTGCTGAAGAAGGTAAAGAAGGTGACAGCTACTACAACATGATGAAATACAACCTTGACAAGATTTCTGAAGGTTTGTCTAAATAATCATTTTAAAAAACGTCAGTCACCATGAATTGGCGTTTTTTGTCTATTTAAATTTCGGTCAAATTATTGGAAGAGTCTGAACGTTTAATGTAAAATGAAAGAAAAAAGATTGGAGTAGCTTATGACTACATTCCTTGGAAACCCTGTTACGTTTACAGGAAAACAACTACAAGTAGGAGATAAAGCACTTGATTTCTCTCTCACAACGACTGACCTCTCTAAAAAAACACTGGCTGACTTTGAAGGCAAGAAAAAGATCTTGAGTGTCATCCCTTCTATCGATACAGGCATCTGCTCGCTTCAGACTCGTCGCTTTAACCAAGAATTGGCTAGCTTAGACAACACTGTTGTCCTAACGGTATCTATGGACCTTCCATTTGCACAAAAACGCTGGTGTGGTGCAGAGGGAATTGAGAATGCCATCATGCTTTCAGACTACTTCGACCATTCCTTTGGACGCGATTACGCCCTCTTAATCAATGAATGGCATCTGCTTGCACGCGCAGTTTTTGTTCTCGATGCCGATAATACCATCCGCTACGTCGAATACGTAGACAATATCAACAGCGAGCCAGACTTTGAAGCCGCCATTGCAGCTGCAAAAGAACTCAACTAAGTCCAGCTCTTGTAGCAATAGAGAGTGGGACGGAAATCGGTAATTCTTTAGAATTCGATTTCGTCATCCCACCTCCGCACAGTTGAGTAGGGCTGTAAAAGCTGATGAAATCAGTGTAGTAGAGTCCACTCAACCACTGCGTCTTGCTCGACAATCCAAAGACAATTGAGAGGCTAGGACTTTTGTCCCAGCCTCTTTTTTGGTATACTAGATGGAGATAATAAACAAGGAAATGCGAATGACACCAAATAAAGAAGACTACTTAAAATGTATTTATGAGATTGGCATGGATGTTCCTAAGATTACCAACAAGGAAATTGCTGCTCGGATGCAGGTATCTCCTCCAGCTGTAACTGAAATGATTAAGCGTATGCAGTCTGAAAATCTCATCTTAAAAGATAAGAAGAAAGGATACTTGCTAACCGATATTGGGCTAACACTTGTATCAGAACTTTATCGTAAACATCGTCTGATTGAGGTTTTTCTGGTCCACCATCTAGACTATACCAGTGACCAAATTCATGAGGAAGCTGAAGTATTAGAACATACCGTTTCAGACTTTTTTGTAGAGAGATTAGAAAGTATGCTAGGTTTCCCAAAAACTTGCCCTCACGGTGGTACCATTCCTGCTAAAGGAGAGCTTTTGGTTGAAATCAACAACCTACCACTATCAGAAACCAAAGAAGCTGGAACCTATCTCCTGACTCGGGTTCACGATAGTTTTGATCTCCTAAAATATCTGGAAAAACATGCCATCAATATCGGAGACAAACTCCAAGTTCAACAGTTTGATGACTTTTCTAACACCTTTACTTTGATTCATAAGAACGAAGAACTCTTGGTAAGTCTAGAAATCGCCAAACAGCTCTATGTTGAAAAGATGAACTAAATACGTCACAAAAAAACCAAGCTAACAAGCTTGGTTTTTCTTATCTATTTTTTGTATCAAGGATGATAGTTACCGGCCCATCATTGACCAGTTCTACCTGCATATCTGCTCCAAAGATACCTGTTTCAACAGGAACCTCTTTGGCTAGTTCCTGGTTAAAGTCTTGATAGAAGGCCTCAGCCATATCAGGTTTGGCAGCACCTGTAAATGCTGGTCGATTGCCCTTCTTTGTATCGGCAAACAGAGTGAATTGAGAGATGGAGAGTATTTCTCCTTGGATATCCTTGACAGATAGGTTCATCTTGCCTTCGTCATCTGAAAAGATCCGCATATTGACCAGTTTTCTGACTGCATACTCCAAATCCTCTTTCTGATCCTCAGGTCCAACCCCCACTAAGAGCAAGAGCCCTTGTTTGATTTGACCATGAATCTGCCCCTCAATAGAAACCTGAGCTTCCTTGACGCGCTGAACGATGATTTTCATAGAAATCCTTTCTAACTATATCACGCCAACTTAACCATTGGTCCGTTTGACTGAGTAGACTTCTGGTACACTCTTAATCTTATCAACTACAGTAGTTAACGTTGAAAGATTTGAAATTCCAAAGGATACATGGATATTAGCAAATTTCATATCCTTGGTTGGCTGGGCGTTAACTGTTGAGATATTCTTAGTTGTATTGGATAGGACTTGCAAGATATCATTCAAAAGACCAGAACGGTTGAGTCCATAGATGTCGATATGAGCCATATATTCCTTGGTTGAGAATTGGTCTTCCCACTCAACATCGAGTAGACGTTGCTCGTAGTTTTCCTGTGAACGAAGGTTCATACAGTCCACACGATGGATGGCAACACCACGACCTTTGGTAATATAGCCAACGATATCATCACCTGGAACAGGATTACAACATTTGGCAATCCGTACCAAGAGACCAGAGGCACCCTCGATGACAACGCCACCTTCATGCTTAACCTTTAGAGTTTCCTTGTTTTCAACCTTGACTTCGCCACCCTTGACCAGTTCTTCTGCTTCTGCCTTGGCTTTTGCACGTTCTTCTTCACGACGTTCCTTCTCCGTCAAACGGTTAAAGACGGTAATGGCTCCGATTTCTCCAAAACCAATCGCAGCAAAGAGAGCTTCTTCTGTCTTGTAGCTGGTTTTTTGAAGGACTTCATCCATGTGACGCTTGTCCATAAATTTATTGGCCACATAGCCGTTTTCTTGAAGCTGACTAATCAGCATTTCACGGCCTTTATTGATGGACAATTCTTTATCCTGGTTTTTAAAGAACTGACGAATTTTGTTACGGGCCTTGCTGGTCTTAACCATGTTGAGCCAGTCACGACTTGGTCCAAATGAATTTGGATTGGTGATGATTTCAACCTGGTCACCCGTTTTCAGCTTGGTAGTCAAAGGAACCATACGTCCATTAACCTTGGCACCAGTTGCTTTTTCCCCGATCTTGGTATGAATCTCATAGGCAAAGTCAATCGGTCCAGAATCCTTTGGCAGAGAACGAACCGCTCCATCTGGAGTAAAGACATAAATCTCCTCAGCCAGATAGTTTTCTTTGACAGTATCTACAAATTCCTTGGCATCATCCGCCTGGTCTTGGAGTTCCATCATCTCCTTGATCCAGTTCATTCCAATAGCAGATTCCTTGCTATTAACTTGACCCTTGATTCCTTTTTTGTAGGCCCAGTGAGCCGCAACTCCGTACTCAGCAACCTCGTGCATTTCCTTGGTACGAATCTGGAACTCAATCGGCCCTTTTGGTCCATAAACAGTCGTATGGATAGACTGGTACCCATTGGCCTTACGATTGGCAATGTAGTCCTTGAAACGACCTGGCATTGGTTTCCATAGCTCATGGACATAGCCCAACATAGCATAGACATCACTCTGAGTATCCAAGATACAGCGAATAGCAATCAAGTCATAGATTTCCTCAAAGCGTTTTTTCTTGTCCTGCATCTTACGGTAAATAGAGTAGATATGCTTTGGACGACCATAGATTTTTCCTGTCAGGTTGCGCTCAGATGAATACTCCTCGAGTTTCGTCACAACTTCATCGACCAAGGCTTCACGTTCTTGACGTTTCTCCTTCATCATATGAGTTATCTTGTAAAACTCTGTCGGATTTAGATAACGGAAGGAAAGGTCTTCTAGTTCCCACTTAACACTTGAAATCCCCAGACGGTGAGCAAGTGGTGCGTAGATTTCCATGGTTTCTCGGGAAATACGTTCTTGCTTGTCCTTACGAAGATGCTTGAGGGTGCGCATATTGTGCAGACGGTCAGAAAGTTTGACCAAGATAACACGGATATCCTCAGACATAGCCATGAGCATCTTGCGGTGGTTTTCAGCCAACTGCTCTTCAAATGACTTGTATTCAACCTTACCAAGCTTAGTAACCCCATCTACAATTACTCGAACATCATGTCCAAACTCACGCTCTAAGTCATCCAAAGTAGCATCTGTGTCTTCTACCACGTCATGCAAAAAACCACAGGCAACAGTGACAGCGTCCAGCTTGAGCTTAGCCAAGATACCTGCTACCTGGATAGGGTGGATAATGTAAGGCTCGCCTGATTTACGATATTGGCCACTGTGGCACTCTACAGCATAAACCAAGGCCTTATGGACAAAAGCCACATCTTCTTTCGATAAATATTTTTGCGTTAAAGCGACGACTTCATCGCCAGAATAAATTACTTCTTTTGGCATGCATACTCTCCAGTTCTTCCTACCATTTTAACACTTTTTGATCAATAAGAAAACTAGAAAAGCCTATTCCATAAGACTTTGCTGAAGTCTAAAAAACACTACTAGAGAAACTCTAGTAGTGTTGATTGATTCAAATCTATCTTAGTAAACTGTCTTTTCAGTTTCTACGTCAAAGAAGTGAGCTTTGTTCAAGTCAAATCCAAGTTCAACTGTAGCACCAGCTTGCAAGTAGTCACGTGCGTCAACCTTAGCAACGAATTCATCTTTACCAACTTGGCAGTATAGGTGAGATTCTGAACCAAGCAATTCTGATACAGAGATCGTTGCTTTAACAACTGATTCTGGGAATGTTTCAAGGAAAGCAGGTTCTGCGTTCACGTCTTCTGGACGGATACCGAAGATCAATTCTTTACCTTCGTAACCTTTATCGCGAAGAACTTTCAAAGCACCTTCTGGAACTTTCAAGTTAAAGGCGTCACCAACGATGTGGTCACCGATCAATTTTACGTTGATGAAGTTCATAGCTGGGCTTCCGATGAATCCTGCTACGAATTTGTTAACTGGGTTTTTGTAAACTTCTTGAGGAGTACCGATTTGTTCAACACGTCCGATAGTACCAGTACCAGCAGGGTTTTTAGTAGCTGACATGATAACGATACGGTCTGCAAGTGTCATCGCTTCTGTTTGGTCGTGAGTTACGTAGATAGTTGTAGCTCCGATACGACGGTGGATTTTAGCGATTTCAGCACGCATAGATACACGAAGTTTTGCATCCAAGTTTGACAAAGGTTCGTCCATCAAGAATACTTTTGCATCACGGACGATCGCACGACCCATGGCAACACGTTGACGTTGACCACCTGAAAGGTCAGCTGGTTTACGATCCAAGAATTCTTTCAAACCAAGAATTTCTGCTGCTTCTTGTACACGTTTGTCGATGTCTTCTTTGCTGTATTTACGCAATTTCAAACCGAAAGCCATGTTATCGTATACAGTCATGTGTGGGTAAAGAGCGTAGTTTTGGAATACCATGGCGATGTCACGGTCTTTTGGAGCTACGTCATTGACAACAACGCCATCGATAGATGCAGTACCTTCTGTGATATCTTCAAGACCTGCAATCATACGGAGAGTAGTTGATTTACCACATCCTGAAGGTCCTACGAAAACGATAAATTCTTTGTCTTTGATGTCCAAGTTGAAGTCTTCAACTGAGTAGTGTTCGCTGTTTGGATATTTTTTGTAAATGTTTTTAAGATTTAATTCTACCATTTCGGTGAACTCCTTTAATTTTTGATAGATTTATTATAAATGAAAACGCTTTACATTTCTATGGCAAGGTGACCAAAAAAATAAAAAAGTTCTGTGCAACTTGCACAAAACTTTATATAATATCTGGTAAAATCAATTGATAACACAAGGTCAAATCTGTCAATTCTTTCAACTGAAGCCCTGTCAACTCTTCCCATTTATCAATCTTGTATTGAAGAGAATTGCGGTGCAAATACAGTTGCTGAGCTGTTTTAGTTAGAACTGCACTATTTTCCCATAAGGAGAGAATGATTTCTTGAATTTGATCCTGATCCAAAATCATCTGGTGTAGATAATCTTTGATCAAACCAAGATCCACCATTTGTTCACCCATACTCCAAAGGTAGAGCTGAGAAAACGTGTGGAATCCTTGGTGTCCTTGTCGCCACCAGTTTTTGAACAAGTCACGTTCTGCTTTGATGAGATCTGTCAAACTCTGATTTCCTGTTTGCGACCAAACCTGCCCCAGCATGATGGATAAGCGAACCCCAAAATCGTATTCTACTGCTTCCAAGGTATCCATCAAGATAGAGCGAACAGAAGTGTATTTGTCCTGTTGGAGAACAAATAGGTAATCCTGAGCTCCCACCTGAAGCACTGTCTCGCAATTAGGAAAGAGGGTTCTCATCATATACAACCAAGAAGTCAGGTTTTCCTGTTGGTAATAAGAAAGGTGACAATAGACAACTTGTAGCTTTTTAAAGCTCTGCGGTGCTTGTCCCTTGCCTTCAATCAAATAGCTATACCATGGATTGAGAGAGATGGTTTGTTCCTGCTGGGTTAAGAGAGCCACCAACTGTTTCTCACGTTCACTAAGTCCAGCTTCTTCCAGTAAAACCCACTGATTTGCGGATACTGGAAGCGTCAGATAGCCTTCCTTATCGACTGGTTGGTCTACGATTTGAGCTTGTGGAAACCAGTCTAGTAATTCTTTTGCAATCATTTCCTAGCCCTCCACTTTTTGGATACACCAAGAAATCAAGGTTTCGAGGCGTTCCATATTTTCGGTCATATGGAGATAACCCATGACCGCTTCAAAACCAGTCGACATACGGTAGGTCACTACATCTGCATTCTTGGCCTTGGTATGACTATTGGTGTTGCGGCCTCGTTTATAGATTTCTTCTTCCTTTTCCGTTAGAACTTCTTCTTCTAACATAAGGGAAATCAAGCGGGCCTGAGCCTTAGCCGATACATACTTGGTTGCCTCTTGGTGGAGTTTATTGGGTTTGGTCATGCCTTTGAGAATGAGATGGCGACGAATATACATAGAGTAAACTGCATCTCCTTCAAAGGCTAGCGCAATCCCGTTAATGAGATTGACATCAATCACGTGTCCACCTCACTCCATCCTTGGTATCAAGTAGTTTAATCCCTTGAGCAGCTAGCTGGTCACGGATTTGGTCAGCCGTCGCAAAGTCGCGATTAGCACGCGCTTCTTGACGTTTTTGAATCAAAGCTTCAATCTCTTCATCCAAAACTTCCTCGACAAAGACAATACCAAAGACCTCTAACATAGCCGCAAGAGCTTCCTTAACCGCTGCATCATAGTTGCCTGAGTTGATCCACTTGGCCATTTCAAAGACGACTGTGATACCATTTGCTGTATTGAAATCCTCATCCATTGCAGCTACGAACTTATCTTTAAAAGCTTGCAACTCCTCTGCATCTACAGTTCCAGTAAATGGTTGCTCATAAGTGTTCTTCAGATACTTGAGATTGGTCTCGGCATCACGCACAGCCTTTTCCGTAAAGTTGATAGGTTTGCGGTAATGCTGAGTCGCAAAGAAGAAACGAAGCACTTGGCCGTCGATCGTTTCGAGGGCATCGTGTACCGTAATAAAGTTACCCAAAGACTTGGACATCTTGACATTGTCAATGTTGACAAAACCATTGTGCATCCAGTAGTTGGCAAAGGTCTTACCTGTCTTGGCTTCTGACTGGGCAATTTCGTTGGTGTGGTGTGGAAACTCAAGGTCAGCTCCACCACCGTGAATATCGATAGTATCACCCAAAATCTCCGTTGACATAACCGAACACTCGATATGCCAGCCTGGACGACCAGGACCCCAAGGACTGTCCCAAGAAATCTCACCTGGTTTGGCTGCTTTCCAAAGAGCAAAATCTACCGGATTTTCCTTTCGAGCTGTTTCTTCGTCTGTCCGACCTGAAGCACCTAACTCCAAGTCTTCTAGGGTTTTATTGGCTAACTTAGCATAGTTGTGGGATTTTTCCACACGGAAGTAGACATCCCCTTGACTCTCATAGGCATAGCCTTTTTCAATCAGGTCAGAGACAAAGCGGATGATATCAGCCATAAACTCGACTACACGAGGATGACGAGTCGCAGGCTTCACACCAAGAGCCGTCACGTCCTCACGAAAGGCAGCGATATACTTGTCCGCTACTTCTTGAGGTGTGATACCTTCTTCCTTAGCACGGTTGATAATCTTATCATCCACATCCGTGAAGTTAGAAATATAGGCAACCTCATAGCCACGATACTCAAAGTAGCGACGAATGGTATCGAAGGCTACTGTCGAACGGGCATTCCCTACGTGAATGTAGTTGTATACAGTTGGCCCACAGACATACATCTTAACCTTGCCGTCCTCGATTGGGACAAATTCTCGCAAATCACGAGACATGGTGTCATAGATTTTAATCACTCACTGACTCCTTTCTGTATCTTGTTTATCGTAAAGAGTCGTTTCAATCCAACTCTCTAGCAATTACTAATGCTATCTCAAAGAAAGTCATAGCATCTGCTTTTCTTTCTTCGTATCTTGCATCCCACTCATGATTATGATGGTCAACATAATCAGCTGTATAAAAAAATTGATAAACTTTTGCTTGTCGAAATTGTGCCCAAGCCATGATTGCTGAGGCTTCCATATCTACAACAGTCGCACCTGCTGCTAGTCTACGTTTGACCTTATCAGCTGTTTCACGATAGAAAGCATCTGTGGTCCAAGCCTTTGTTCGAATGTGCTCAATATCAGATTTGTTTAAAGCTTCTTCTATGGTTAAGAGTAGAGTTTCATCATAAGCTATTTCATCACTTGCAGGAGCGTAATGATAACTTGTACCTTCATCACGTAGAGCTGAACTTGGTAGGATAATCTTATCTGCCTGAATAGACTGATCTAGAACTCCGCAAGAACCCAAAACAATAAAGTTCTTAAATCCTCTTGCTTTGAGTTCTTCTAAGAGTCCAACAACCATCGGGGCTCCAATCGTAGCTATAGCAACTGCTACCTTACTCCCATCTTTTTCATAGATATACCATGGAAATCTACCATTTAGATTGGTTAGATAGCCACCTTCGTAAACATCTTCAAACTGCTTTACTCGTTCAACGATTTCTCCATTAAAAGATAAAATAATCGTATCACAGATTTCTCCACCACTAAGGAGGCTTCGATCAGTTGGCTCGATAACAGCAGGTACATTTTCAAATTCTTCTAATAGCATCGACCTAACCTCCTAATTAAAGAGTCACTTCTCATTACAAACCAGACGACCTGTGACTGGCTTCTCTAGCATGCTCAAGTTTATTGACGTAGTATTCACGTTTTTCTTCGACTTCGTGAATGGTTGGTTCATCCTTTTGCCCGTGAACACGAACAATCTTAGCAGGAATGCCGACAACCGTCACATCACTAGGAACATCTGCCACAACGACAGCAGCGGCACCGACTTTGGCATTTTCACCGATTTCTACAGGTCCGATGACTTGGGCATGAGCAGAGATGAGAGCTCCTTTACGAACGGTCGGATGGCGTTTGCCACTATCCTTACCTGTCCCACCCAGAGTAACCCCATGGTAGAGAAGAACACCTTTTTCAACGATAGCTGTTTCCCCAATCACAAGTCCTGATCCATGGTCAATAAAGACACCTGATTCAATCTGAGCTCCAGGGTGAATCTCTATCTGCGTCCAAAAACGCCAAAACTGGCTGTGCATACGAGCTAAAAGCTTAAAGCCATGTTTCCAGAGAAAATGAGAGAGACGGTGAGCAGCCAAGGCTTTGACACCCGGATAGGTCAGCAAGACTTCCAAGGTAGTGCGAGCCGCTGGATCATTTTCTTTTACGATATCAATGGTTTCACGCCACCATCCCATACATTTCTCCTTTCTTATTCTGAGTCTTTTGGTGTTTCTGTAGTTTCTTTCTTAGGTTTGTGGTCCTTGTGGTGGTGACGAGGACGATCGCCATGACGATGACCTTTATCCCCTTTTTCTTCTGAACGTTCAGGTTTTGGAGGACGTGGCAAGAGTGCCTTCATAGAAGCATCTACACGACCTTTTTCATCAATCTTAATAACCTTCACATCTACAAAATCACCAATTTGAACTAAATCTTCTACATTATTAGTACGAGTCCAAGCCATTTCAGAGATGTGTACGAGGGCATCTGTCTTGTCAAAGAGGTTGACAAAGGCACCAAATTTCTCGATACGAACAACTTTGGCATGGTAGACTTCGTCCACTTTAGCTTCACGAACCAAACCAGCAATGATTTCTTTAGCACGGTTGATAGCATCTTGGTCGCTAGAGTAGATAGATACGTTACCTTCTTCGTCGATGTCAATCTTAACGCCTGTTTCAGCGATGATCTTATCGATGGTTTCTCCACCCTTACCGATGACAATCTTAATCTTGTCCACATCAATCTTGATGGTATCAATTTTCGGTGCAGTTGGAGCCAATTCTGGACGAACTTCTGGAATAGTTGCTTCGATCACATCAAGGATTTCAAAACGAGCTTTCTTGGCTTGAGCAAGAGCTTCCGTCAAGATTTCTGCAGTAATCCCTTGGATCTTGATATCCATCTGAAGGGCTGTAATCCCGTCGCGAGTACCTGCAACCTTAAAGTCCATATCTCCAAAGTGGTCTTCCAAACCTTGGATATCTGTCAATACTGTATAGTTGTTACCATCTGAGATGAGACCCATAGCAATCCCTGCTACTGGCGCCTTGATTGGCACACCACCAGCCATAAGGGCAAGAGTGCCAGCACAGATAGATGCTTGAGATGAAGAACCGTTTGATTCCAAGACTTCTGCTACCAAACGAATCGCGTATGGGAATTCTTCCAAGCTTGGCAATACTTGAGCAAGAGCACGCTCCCCAAGAGCACCGTGACCAATTTCACGACGACCAGGTGCACCGTAACGTCCAGTTTCCCCTACAGAGTATTGAGGGAAGTTATAGTGGTGCATAAAGCGTTTCTTGTACTCTGGATCCAAACCATCGATGATTTGCGTTTCACCCATTGGCGCCAAAGTCAAGATAGAAAGAGCCTGAGTCTGTCCACGAGTAAAGAGACCTGAACCGTGCACACGGGGAACGAAGTCAACAACCGCATCCAAAGGACGGATTTCATCGACCTTACGACCATCAGGACGAACCTTGTCTTCTGTGATCAAACGGCGCACTTCTGCGTGTTCCATTTGTTCCAAAATTTCAGCCACATCACGCATGATACGGTCAAATTCTTCGTGGTCTGCATATTTTTCTTCGTAAACTGCTGTGACTTGGTCTTTCACTGCTTGAGTTGCAGCTTCACGCGCCAATTTTTCTTCTACTTGGACTGCTTTTTGAAGGTCGCTGTTGTAGGCTGCGATGATTTCAGCTTGCAATTCAGCATCTACATGAAGCAATTCTACTTCTGCTTTTTCTTTACCAACTGCCGCAACTATTTCTTCTTGGAAGGCAATCAATTCTTTAACAGCTTCATGTCCTTTGAGAAGAGCTTCCAACATGATGTCTTCTGACAATTCTTTGGCACCAGACTCTACCATGTTGATGGCGTGTTTAGTACCTGCTACTGTCAATTCAAGAAGCGATTGCTCTGCTTGTTCTTGTGTTGGGTTGATGATGATTTGGCCATCCACATAACCTACTTGTACCCCAGCGATAGGTCCGTCAAACGGAATATCTGAGATAGAAAGTGCCAATGATGAACCAAACATGGCTGCCATAGGTGCAGATGCATTTTCATCGTAAGAAAGAACCGTATTGATGACTTGCACTTCATTACGGAAACCTTCCGCAAACATCGGACGGATTGGACGGTCGATCAAACGCGCTGTCAAGGTCGCATCAGTAGAAGGACGTCCTTCACGTTTCATAAAGCCACCAGGAAATTTCCCAGCCGCATACATTTTTTCTTCGTAGTTGACTTGAAGTGGGAAGAAATCACCAGTTGCCATTTTCTTAGACATGACGGCAGCAGTCAAGACAGTTGACTCACCATAACGCACGACAACAGAGCCATTTGCTTGCTTAGCAACCTGACCAGTCTCTACGATCAACTCACGACCCGCAAAAGTCGTTTGAAACACATGTTTTGTCATTTTAATCCCCTTTGGATTGTTAATATTATACGCCTTGCCTACAAAAATCAAGATATTTTGGACGGTTCGGCCTGCCGAACATTTCTGTAGAAAAATAGGAAGGTGACGCCGCACTCGATGAGTGCTAGGAAGCTTATCTTTTTTCCTAAGAAATGAGGCCAAAATTCAATTATGAATCTTTTTACACTCACTTCGTTCGTATTTTTTATAGACACCAATTATCAGATTTTGATTAAAAAATAATTGACTATTAAAAAACCTTTACAACCTAAATACCCTCATCTTTGTATCAAGTACGTACAGAGTCTATTTTATCATATTTTTCTTAAAAAGTACGGTCTTTTCTATAAAAAAGGAACCATTCCTCTATGAAAAGAAGAATGGTTTGCTTTTGTTTATTTTAAGATTGATGATTGAACAAGGCATGGGTTGCTTGGTGGATGTACTGAGCAGTGTCTGCATTGTTCATGGTGTAGAGATGTACCCCTGCTACATCTTGCGTTACCAAGTCCACGATTTGGTCTACAGCATAGGCAAGTCCTGCTGCTCTGAGTGACTCAGGGTCATTCTCATACTTGTCCAAGATAGCCTTAAACTTACGTGGGAGATGGATATTCTCACAAGTCTTCAAGAGACGAAGAGCTTGGTTACGATTCAGGATTGGCATGATTCCTGCATGAATAGGAACATCAATCCCTGCCAAGGTACATTTGTCTTGGAAATCGTAGAAACGCTCATTGTCAAAGAAAAGCTGAGTGACAAGACTTGAACAGCCTGCATCTACTTTTTTCTTGAGATTTTGAATATCTGAGATTTGGTTTGGCGAATCAGGATGTCCTTCTGGATAACAAGCTCCAATAATTTCAAAATGTGGCGCCTGTTCCTTGATAAACTCGATCAAGTCAGTCGCGTAACGGAAATCTTTTTGTGGCTCCACATCAGGAATGATATCTCCACGAAGAGCCAAGATTTTCTGAACCCCAACCTTATCCAAATCTGCAATGGTCTCAGCCACCTTATCCTTAGTTAGATAAATAGCTGGCAAGTGAGCAATGGTCGGAATCTCCAAGTCATTTTGGATATAGTCTGCCAAACGAACCGTCGTCTCTTTGATATTAAATTTATTATTGCTGGCAGTTACACTGATGAAGTGTGGTGCCAAGCCCTGCATGTCTTTCAGAGCTGCAATAATTTTGTCATTGCCTACTGCTGGGTTTGGAGGGAAAACTTCAAATGAGAGTGACGGTGTTTGACGCGACATATGTAATAACCTTTTTCTAGTTGATTTCTTACTGATCAACCGTGTAGAGAGAATTGTCTTTTCTTACAATTTCTGACGTGCAGCTTTCGCAGCGTCTACAAGGCGGATCAAGCTTTCTTTCGTTTCTGGGATACCACGTGTTTTCAAACCACAGTCAGGGTTGATCCATACTTTCTTGCTTGGTACTTTAGCAAGGATGGCTTCGATGGTGTGGTCGATTTCGCCTTCGTTAGGCACACGAGGAGAGTGGATATCGTAAACTCCAGGACCCACTTCTGTCTGGAAGTTTTGAGCTTTGAGTTCGTCCAAGATTTCAAGATTTGAACGGCTAGCTTCAAATGAGATAACGTCCGCATCCATGTTGTCGATAGCTGGGATGATATCTGTAAATTCTGAGTAACACATGTGAGTGTGGATTTGTGTATCTGGAGCTACTGTTGAGTGTACCAAGCGGAAGGCTGGAATAGCCCAGTCAAGGTAGTCTTCGTACCAGTCGCTACGACGGAGTGGCAATTTCTCACGAAGAGCAGCCTCGTCGATTTGGATGATTTTCACGCCTGCAGCTTCAAGGTCAAGAACTTCATCCTTGATTGCAAGAGCGATTTGAAGAGTAGAATCCTTGATAGAGATGTCTTCACGTGGGAATGACCAGTTAAGGATGGTAACAGGTCCAGTCAACATACCTTTAACAGGTTTGTCAGTACGTCTTTGTGCGTAGCTAGACCATTTCACAGTGATTGGGTTGAGACGAGTCACATCACCCCAGATGATTGGTGGTTTAACCCCACGCATACCGTATGATTGTACCCAACCATTCTTAGAGAAGAGGTAACCTGACAAGTTTTGACCGAAGTACTCAACCATGTCATTACGTTCGAATTCACCGTGTACAAGCACGTCAAATCCAACTTCTTCTTGCCATTTGATCCATTCGTCGATGGTTTCAGCAATGAAGGCATCGTATTCTTCGTGTGACAATTCACCCTTACGGAAGGCCAAACGTTTAGCACGAACTTCCTTCGTTTGAGGGAATGAACCGATAGTTGTTGTTGGAAGAGCTGGAAGTTTGAAGGCATCTTCTTGAATAGCTTCACGTTCTGCAAAGGCTGGCAAACGAGTGTAGTCTGCATCTGTCAATCCTGCGATACGGGCACGAAGTTCCGCATTTTCACCAACACGTTCAGTCGCAAAGAGTTCTTTGTTTGCTGCAAGAGCTTCTGCACCTTGACCATTGCGGATAGCATCCAAGTCACGGATTTCATCCAATTTTTCAACTGCGAAAGCAAAGTGGTTCAAGATAGCTGGTTCAAATTCTTCGTTAGCTGTTGTAAATGGCACATGAAGAAGTGAACATGAGCTTGTCAAAACGATGTTTTCAGCTGGGATTTGCTCAAGAACAGCCAAGCTCTTTTCGTAGTTGTTGCGCCAGATGTTCTTACCATTGACAATACCTGCATAAAGAGTCTTATCAGCTGGGAATCCACCTTTAACGAGTTCAAGAGTTTTCTTACCTTCAACGAAGTCAAGACCAATCGCATCTACTGGCAATTTCACAAGGTCAGCGTAAACGTCACGAACGTCTCCAAAGTAAGTTTGAAGCAAGACTTCAAGACCTTTTTTGTCAGCCAAAAGCTTGTTGTAGATGTTCAAGAAGAGTGCTTTTTCTTCTTCTGTCAAGTCTTTTACAAGAGCTGCTTCGTCGAGTTGGATACGAGTTGCACCAAGTTCAGCCAATTTCGCAAAAACATCTTGGTAAGCAGCCACTAAGCTATCTACGAAGTCTTCTGCTTTCACACCTTCTTCAAAGTCTGACAATTGAAGGAATGTGAATGGACCTACAAGGACAGGACGAGTGTTGAGACCAAGTTCTTTAGCTTCTTGGAACTCATCGAAAATCTTGTGACCAGCTAATTTTACTTGAGTGTCTTTTTCAAATTTAGGAACGATATAGTGGTAGTTCGTATTGAACCATTTCTTCATCGGAAGGGCACGAACATCCCCTTTTTCTCCTTGGTAACCACGTCCCAAAGCAAAGTAACGTTCAAGATCAGACAATTCCAAGTTTTGAACAGATGCAGGAACTACGTTGAAAAGGAAAGCAGCATCAAGGAAGTTGTCATAGTGTGAAAAGTCATTTGATGGAATTTCAGTGATGCCTTTTTCTTTGACGATGTTCCAGTGTTTTGCACGCAATTCTTTCGCAGCAGCCAAGAGTTCTTCTTCTGAGATTTCTTTTCTAAAGTATTTTTCAGTTGTAAATTTTAATTCGCGGAATTCACCCAAACGAGGGAAACCGATAATTGTAGTTGACATGTTTTGTCCTCCAAAAATTGTTGTTGAAACTATCTTAACAGAAAAGAAAGCGTCTGTATAATTGTAAAAAATTAGGCTTTGATATAGTTTGAAACTATATCTCGATTTAAAAGACAAAAAAAGATTTGGAGAAGATTCCCCAAATCCTTTGATAAATATAGATTAGTAACCTTTCAAGGTTGCTATATTCTTTATAAAATGACAGTAAATTGAAAGCTACCTATGGCTTGGTATTAGAAAAGACTATAGGTTGATTTTCCTTTAGTCATTCTGATATTTCCCTGAAAAGTGCAGACGGGAGGTAAAATTATCCAGTAAATGATTTTAGCAAACCAAGTCAAGTCATTCCATCCCTATCAAGTCTTTTCCTGTTCAAGTGGAACGACTGCTAGTGTCTTTCCTAAACTGGCTAAAACTTTTAAGACCGTATCCAACTGAGGACTAGTCTTTCCTGTTTCCATTCTAGCAATGACAGGCTGGCTCACTCCACTAAGTTCTTCTAGCTTTTTCTGACTTATTCCTTGCTCATGTCTGGCTTCGATCAATTCACTCATGATAGCCACCCGCATATCACTTTCAAGGATTTCCTCCTTGGTAAAAAGTTCTGACCGGATATTCTTCCAATTGCTCCCAATAGCACTATTCTTCATCACTTAACCCTCTTTCCTTTAAGTCCTTCAGTTCACGCTTGGCTTTTTTAAATTATAACTTAAAAGTTATTAAAAGTAAATTCAAATACTTATAAAAAGAAGACCTTAGAAAATTCTAAAGGTCTCATTTTTATGATTCGAAAAAATTACGAAAAGAATTATATATTGGAGAACTTCCTAACTATTACTCCAGCTCTATGCCTTTCTCACGGAGATTGTCCAGACACTCCTCATAGTAGGCATAGTCATGCTCACTATAGATTGGACTTTTCAGCTTTTCCTCTGCTAAGTCTTGATAAGGAGGGCAGGTCTTGCCACGGTAGTTCTTATCCAGCCACTCCGGACTGACCTTGTAGCCACGGCTAGCCATCTCCTCCATGATGAAGCAATGATAGGTATAGAGACGATAGGGCGAGTGGGTAAAGACATAGTCAACCGTCGCATGTTTTCTGCCCCATCCATTGCCACGAAGGGCACAGCACTCTCGATGCTGCCCCAAGAGCTGAGGACGGGGAAGTCGTGAAATCAAATCCTCATGCCAAAGTCTCATGGGAGTCTCCTTTCAGCAAGGTAGAATGTTGCAGATAAGCATTTGGGTATCGTTCAAGCAAATCTCTAGTCCTAGCAATCAAGTCTTCCTTGGAAGCTTGACCAAAGCGATAGCGGTCCAGCAAAAGCATATAGTCTTTGCGTTCATCAAGGCTGGCTTGCTTTTTAAAATAGCCCCAAATATGCTGGAAGGAGTTGCAAACCTGACCCCTGTGCTCTGGAATCTGGCAGGCACGGTCAATCATCTCTTGAACCTGACTCAGCTCCACCACTTCTTGCTTGAGATACTGACGAATGTCCTTGTAAATATTGCTGGAATGGCTCAAAACAAGGTATTTATTTTCCGCCCAGAGTTGCTGACAAAGGGCACGTTGGTTGTTATTTTCCATATTTCTCCTTAACTTCTACTAGTTCCCAGGAAATACGGAAACAAAGTTATATCTATAAAAATGAGTGAATAAAGAAGTTCTAAGTACTAGCCGTATGAAGCTTTTTTATCTTCTATAAATTTCCATAGATTCAAGAAACAAAGTAATAATTTTCTTTTAGTTCTCGGAAACGATCAAAACCGAGAATACCCTCATTTTGTAATCTGCCTAAAACGACGCTAGGATGAATATCTATCTCCTCAGCAAAACGTATGATATCCTTCTTATCAAAGTTTCCTTTTTCAACAAAAGCTTGATAGTCTTCTGGTCTAATCAAGAAATCTTTTGCAAACTGATCTGCCTGTTCCTCAGAACGAAGATAGGTTTCGCTGTTTCCTTCATCAGATGAAAAATCATTCTCCAGAATATGTCCTATCTCATGAAAGAGTGAGAACCAGAAAATATCTGATACTTTATTTCGATCCGTGAGTAAAAGCAAGGCACTGCCATTACTGAATTTTTTAGTCGCTCCATTCAGATTAGCATTTGGCAAAGCAGGCAGACCGACTAGGACAACACCACAGTCTAACAAGATATCATACAAGCGTTGAGGAAAGGCTTCTGGATCCTGTCTGGTCAACTCTCTCAAGGCAGGCAAGCTTTTCTCTAACTTTTTGCGATTGAGCTTAGTAGTTGTTGTATCACGTGCTTTTTTAGATGCCAACTCCAGCATGATATTGGAGTTGACTATACTTTTAGTTGTAAATTCACGCGTATTCCGATAACTCACTAGATGGTTAAAAGATGTAAGATTTTCTAAACTTGCCACGCCTAGAATTTTGCGAAGTTCGATAATCTTTTCCTTCAAGCTATAGCGTTTGTCTGGAACGTAGCCTTTTTCCTTAAAATACTTGAAATCAATCATCTCGCAGATTTCTTTCTCGCTACCTTCTTCTAGTTCTTTTTGTTCTACAATTTCTGCAACTTTTACATCGTAAGCGTTTTGAAGATTGAGCCAAGTTTGCATGGAAACTCCACTTAGCTTGGCTAACTTATGTGCCGTTTCTTTACTAATAGACTCCTCCGCATTGACGAGCTTGCTGACAGTCTTTGCTGAAACTCCCAAACGCTCCGCAAATTCTTTCTGCGTTACGTTATAATCTTCAATCAACTCTTCAACATACTGACCTGGATGAAAAGCAATCAGGTCTTTGTATTCAACAATTTTATTACTCATAGTGATTGCTGACCTCCTCTATTTTTAGGATTTCAATTTCAATAGGACTGGAAAATACCTTTTCTAGGTCCTCTTCACGAAAACCCACAATCAAACGATAGGAACTCTTTCGACCATCTATATCTAAAGCAAACTGTCCCTGTCTCTTTCCCTTAAGTTGGTGAAAGTGATATTTAGGAAAAGCTGTCACACTGGCCAAAGAATCTGCTGCTTCCAAAAAGTTGATCAAGAGATGCAACTTTACAGCAACCTTATCCGAAAAATCCTTTTTCGCCTGTCTCAGCTCTGTGCACTGCTTTTTAACAGTTTTGTTTGTATAGATAAGCTTCATAAGTCCCTTTCTGTTTATTTTAGATTACCTTTTAGGTAATTTAATTATAACATGAATAAAAAATAAAAGCCAGCCAAAAGTTAATTTGGCTGGGATTTAAAAAGGATTTACGTATCTAACTATTCCCCATCACCCTTTAAAGTTTTTCAAAAACTCTTTGAGCTCAGCATCGGCTTCTGGTGTGGTTCCGTGGAGTTGACCGAGCATTTCAAGCAGGGAAGCTGTTTGGCTTTCGATTGCTTTATTGGTCTCATTAATCTTGCTGACGATGTCTGTCAGTGGCTCTACTTCTTCTTCCTCAAAGGTGTCTACATAGCGAGGGATATTGAGGTTGTAGTCATTTTCGACGATTTCTTCATAGCTTGCTAGATGAGCAAACTTATCAATCTCCTCACGTGACTTATAGGCTTCCAGAATCTTCTCGATATGGGCATCCGTCATGATATTCTGATTTTTCCCCTTATCAAACTCCTTAGAGGCATCGATAAAGTAGACATCACGGTTGGTACGGTTCTTCTTGAGAATGATAACCGTAGTTGGAATGCTAGTATTAAAGAAGATATTGGCTGGTAGACCGATAACCGTATCAATAGCTCCTTCTTCTAACAAGGCCTTGCGAATGGTTCCTTCCGCATTCCCACGGAAAAGAACACCGTGGGGAAGAACGATAGCCATTACTCCATTATCCTGCTTGAGGTGGTAATATCCATGTAGGAGAAAAGCAAAGTCAGCCTTGGACTGGGGTGCCAGTTTCCCAAAAGGAGAAAAACGAGGGTCAGCCATAAAGCCTGAACTTGCTGACCACTTGGCAGAGTATGGCGGGTTCATGAGAACACCGTCAAAGTTGGTCGGCTCTTGAGTTGGCCAGTCTTCATCCAAGGTATCGGCATTGTGTAGGAATTGATTCTCAACAGGAACGCCGTGTAGGATCATGTTCATCCGAGCTAGGTTATAGGTCGAAGTATTGAGCTCCTGACCAAAGTAGACGACTGTCTGCGGTTTATGAGAATATTTCTTGGCATTTAGCAAGAGAGAGCCCGACCCCATAGTCGCATCATAGATGGTAAAACCTTCCTGGTCTTCACGACCTAAAAAGGCAATCTGAGTCATGAGTTTGGCAACAGGCTGAGGTGTATAAAACTCACCAGCTTTCTTACCCGAGTCAGTCGCAAACTGACCGATCAGATACTCATAGGCATCCCCCAGCATATCGCCCGCATGACCAGCCACGTCTAGCACAGCCAACTCTTTCATGACTGCTGCTACCGTTTGGTTTTGCTTTTGCGGAGTAGCCCCTAGCTTTTTAGAGTAGAGGTCGATATCTTCAAAGAGATTTTCATAGAGGTCGTCACTCTGCTCGATATCACGAAAACCTTGAGCTAGATCTTCCAGCTGAAAAGTCCCCTCATTGACACGAGCTACTAGAGCCGTAAAGGTCAAGTCTGGTTTGATGATATAGTTGAGCTCATCGTTCATGACAGAGACCAAATCCTCATGAGTATCTGCATCCTCGTAGTAATTGCGATAGACCTCAAGAGCATCCTCAAGACTATCTGTCCCCTCTTCCATAGTCTCAGCCACGAAAAAGAGCATCTTGTCCGATAGATACTTGTAAAAGACCATGCCCAAAAGATAGGACTTGTAGTCGTTGGCATCCATCTTAGAGCGGAGAACATCCGCTGAGTTCCACAGGGCCTGATAGAGCGACTGGGAAGTTTGTGTTGTTTCCATAATGTTTCTTTCTAAGTTTTGCAAATATTCTTCAAAAAGTGATTGCTTAGGAATAACCAATCACTTCTCTTTCTACCGTTTGAATCAAGACTAACTGAATAGAAGATACTGTAAGTTCATAAACAATACTTTTACACAGATTAAATAATCTTAAATTCTAGATTGTGGAAGAAATCCTATAAGTGCTCCTAAAATCTGTTCCAGTCATAAAATGAGTCAAGTCGACCAGACAAATGACCACCAAAAACTTCTTAATATCTTTAAGATTCTGACTAACAAATACTATAGTAGCTTCCTTTTAAGATTTTACTCTGGGTCTTTTATTACATATCCCTCGTTATTAAGTTTCATCAACCTATTATAAAAACTTTTAAAAATCTCAACTGATCTTGTTTTATAGGTGTCACCAGCTAAATTATTAAAATTTGTAGTATATGTTTTATTTGCTGTAAGAAATTCATCACCATAATCTTGACTATTAACAATACATCCAATCTGTAGCAAAAAATCGAGAAAATCTTCCGTATCAAGGTTTTCTATTTTCTGCAATAGTTCATTGTCCCATTCAGAAAAACGCTCTTGTATATTATGACTATAGATATAAATCAATAATATTTGTGCTTTTCTATTAAAACGCTCAATTTTAGAATACAATTCTTCTCCTATCTGTGAATTTCTAAAGTCATAATATTGAAAAATTTTGTGCTTAATAATAAAATAAAAAATTTCAGATAAATCCTCTTCACTTAATTTATATCTTAAAAAGTCTGCCACATCTTTAATCATTTTTGTACTAATAAAAGACGGATTGTAGTCAGGAATCTCTTTTTTTACTTTCTTTTGAATAATGCTATCCATCAGCATATTATTCTTTCCAAGTTTAGAAAATTCTAATGTTTGTTGGAATAATAATTCTTGCTGATTCTCAGTCAAATTCTCAAAATTTTTTATATAATCAAAGAAATCTTGCTGATTATTTAAGATTTCCGTAGATAGTTGTTTCCTGTTATTAAAAATCAAAATTAATTCATCAATTTTTCTATTAGATGGTATTTCATTAATGAAATACGCTTCACAGTTTGAGTGATAACAAACAGGATACAAATCATTTCGTTCAAATAAAATGGTTTGCAGTTCTTGGATTAGCCACATCTTATCTGAATTTATTTCAATTCCTTCCCTACCATTCTTTAGAGACTTATATGCTTCTTGATAGTAAAGATAGAGATAAAGAACAACCAGCTGTTGCTCAATTTGGACATATTCCTTTTTATCACGACCGATTAATTCCAAATTAACATAATCATTGAAACGTTCTCTGTCTCTTAAATTTTTAACGTCCCTTATGAAGACCCTCTTGAATTCATCAGAAAGCTTTATTTTAAATCTCTCCTCTAATTGTTCAAAATAATCTCCCCATATTTTCATAGGATGTAAAACATAAGGAATATCAAATCTTCTGTCTATAATTTTTGAAAGGTAATTATTATCATTTTTATGTAAAAGTTCTATATCTCCAACAAATATAATCGGAAGTTTGCCATTTAATAAACTAAAAACTTTATAACTTGCTTCCTGTTGAGCCAGAGTCATCCTATCAAAGTCATCAACAACTAAGACTTTGTTCTTAAATGAAGGGCAATTTATCGTCAATAACCGACTATAAATTCCGTCTGACTTTATTTTCAAAAACTGATGGATTGCGACTATTAAAGCAACCACTCCTGCACCCAATATAACCCAAGTAGGTACAAAAACACTTAGACCCAAATCAACTACATTAGTCATTAGGATTGATAATGCAATGCATAGAATTATAATTAATCTTAAGCTCCAATAAACAAATGGATGTAAATTAGCAAAAACTGTCTCTAATGTTGAACGACTGTCATTTAATCTCCAAAAATCAATGGTTACTAGTTTAACTTTTTTTTTATTGTTTACAGGTTTTAAATTGTCAACTTGTTTTAGAAAATTAGACTTACCTGATCCCCAAGTACCATTCAAAAAATACGTCTTATTCTCGTTTAATAAATTTGCAAAATTTTGCGCCGCAGTTGAGGTATCAATTTTATCTAGTTCTATAAAATTTTTCTCCGCCATATCTCACCTAAATCTTCTCGTCTACAATTTATGATTCAATCTTTTCTTGAATTTTTTCCACTTTATTTCTAATTGAGTCTTTAGTATTACTACTAAGTTTTTCAATTAGATACTGGTAAAACTCTTTAATATCTTGGTCATTCAAAATATGTAATACCTGTGTATTTTCCACTGCAATTTCTAAGAGATCTTCTATTTCTTCTGGTTTCCAACTAGTATATTTTGATAATTTCTCGATAATAGCATGAGTACTTTTGAAACTAGCACTACTTTCTAAAGAGTTGATTAAATCTATCTTCTCCTGTTCTTCTCTTGGTTTTTCTTGTTCGATAGCTTCCTTCTGATTAATATACTTTTTCTTGTACAATTTTTCGTTGTACACAGTTTTATCAATGATCAATTTCACTAGTTCATCAAGCTCGCTACCTTCCGAATAATCTGCAGGGGCAAAATAAGAAATACGATTATCCCTCATCATTTTATAGACTTTATTTTTCGCCTTCACTTTATCCTTTTCATCTGGATTAAAAACACCTATAGAATATCCGCCTTGAGAATTTACCAATTTCATACAAGGAATATCCGTATCGCTGTCCCCTAGATAAACCATATTCCGAAAAGGAACTCTGATTTCATCTGGTGCAAAAGAATCATTAACAGCATCATCATTTACATCGAGTACTCCCTTTGAGATACGGAAAAGGAACTGTGTCTTGTTAGTATAATTAACTACTTGAGCAGGCCAAACAGCCACCCCGTCTTCATCAAAATAGAAAGATGTTGCGTATAGTTCTTTAAACTCATTCGCAATTGATGTTCCTTCTATCATCTCTTTCAAACCAGAAGAAATAATATAATGCTCGATAATAATATCTCTTTCTGCTCCATAATCTCTAATGCGCTTAAACCAATCCTTAACTCCCTCGAATAATGCTACTTTAGAGCCATAGTCCGCAAGTTTTTCTTTTGTAAAAACAATTTGCCCACGTGCTTTTTTCTTCATTGTATACATATAAGCAAGGTTTTTATCCATATTGTTTGCTGCGGCACGATTATTTGACTCCTTCCAGAAATCACCAATTACATCACTTCCTTCTGGTTGTACTGTTTGAATATATCCTTGAGCTTGCATATCATCTGGAGATAGAGTTTTATCAAAATCATAGCAAAGTGCTATAACTGGTCTATCTGTTTTCTTTTCACGTTTAAAAGTTGTGTCTGGCATATTTAGTCCCTTTCATTTAAATAAACATATCCTGCAAGAGTTTCTTTTTCAAAGTTTCTAGCTGAGAAATTTTTTCTTGGTGAGAGTTGATGAGGTTATCGAGGTTTGAGAAATAGGCGCCAATGGCTTGTTGTTCAGGGAGGGATGGAAACGCAATAGGCATTGTGAGAAAAGTAGAATCCTTTATAGCAAATCTATCAGCCCGAGCACCTGAATCGCCATTTAATTTCATAAATTTGTGCCAAGTATTAGTATTGAAAAAGGTTTCTAAGAAATTTAAATCAATATTTGAGTTTGTAATTCTAAAAACAAAATACAAAGGTGACATAACACCAGTTCTTCCTAGTTTATTTCGTTTAACTGGTCCCACTGGAGCATAGTTTGAAATCCTTGGATTATAAACGAAATCATTGTTTCTTACAACATAATATGTATTCAAACTTTTTTCATTAGATATATCTTTTTCAAAAAAATCTCTTTGACTAATAATTCCGAATTCCGCTGAATTTGTGAAAGTTTCATTAAAATTATTATCTTTGTTTTTTTCTGTTACTTTTTGACAAATATCAGATAATTGTAGCACTTCCCACTCACCTTCAAATCCATCTAAACGAATCTCAGGAACTCTCTGTCCAGCTTTGGGAAACATCTTAGAGAGCATGGTCACCTTGAGAGATTGGTAGTTGGCGAGATTGTCCTTGTAACTCGCCAAAAGGTCGTCAAGGGTACGAAAAAGGGATCCGATAGCGGATTGTTCAGCTAGAGCAGGAACAGAGGTTTTTATAGAGTAAAAATCGCTATGATTTAAATCAGGAATAGTTGAGTTTCCTGCTCTAATTATGATTTCTTTTTGAATATCATTTGATGTTAAAAGATAATATAAAAACATTTTAGAGGTTTCATATTTATCATAATCAACCTTAAAAAAATTGTTATGAAATGCACCAGAAATATTTGTAATCACTTTTCCTGTATTTCCAGTTCTGGTCATTAAAATATCATCTACAGTGCAAATAACATTCTCAGATGGAGATTCGATATAATATTTCTTTGTAGAATTTGGATTTAAAAATTCATTTGTAATATAAAAATATCTATGTTCTCCATCTTCTAAAAATCTACTTGAAATTGCCATTTGTAGACCTTGAGACAATTTTGTAAAATCTTTAAATCTCTTTTTATCCCATTCTTCTTTAAAAGAATCGAACCTAATTTCAGGCACATTATCATTTTTTTTTAATTTCATCCATACTCCCACACTTTATTTAACAGCCAGTATCAAATTTCCAATAGTATTTAAAATGTTCTTCATAATGATTATCCTTAAAAATCTGATAAAAAAGATCTCTCATTTCATCAATAGATTCTGTATATTGAACTGCAGATGGATCATCTATTCCATGAGAATTGACATTAAACAATTTCAAATACTGCTCATTGTCTTGATAAAAAATATCCTGTTTCAATGCATTAAACTTCATAAAAGTTTCTATTATCCTTCTCATCGTATTCAACATTGAGAGTTCATGACCACATTCATACAAATCCTTCAGTTCTACCCAAAGAGCCTCATAACTTGTTTTAAAATCCTCCTTTTCAGTTGAAATTTTAATAAATGCATGATGATCAATTCGGTAAAAATTATTCTTATCATATTTAGTTCTATTTTTTTCATCTTTAAAATAACCATGTGGTTGAACATTCAAATAAAAATGAACATTATGAGTTAGAATTACCATGATATCTCGGTTTGAATCGAATTTATCTCTATCTTTATTCTGATAAAGTTTTTGTAGTTCCCAAATAATCAAGTATTGCATTTTATCATCATTCGAACTCATTGGATCGTCAAATACTATTATTTTATTCTTCTTTTGTCCTTCTTTAACTTCCTCCAAACGCTCAATAAAATATAAAAATGCAATGACATTTTTTTCACCCGTTGATAATTGTTTTACACTTCTATATTGATTTCCTTCTTTTATTCTGTAATAACCAAGGTTTTGATTGTCTACATGATCTAATTCCCAAGAAACTTTTAACCGAAGTTTTTTATTTATTCTCTCAATAGCTTGTTTTTCTGCTTTTGGTTTTAATTTGTCAACCTGAATTCGATATTCAGCTAAATTTTGTTCCAATTCTTCCTTTTCATTTTTTTTGTGACTATAAACTAATTCTTTTTCCTCTTTTTCTCTCTTAAGAACAGTTAGTCTTTCTAGTTCAACATCATATTGGAAATTCTCAAGTAACAATTTTATTTCATGATATCGAATTGCATCTCTTGCCTCTTTCTGTTTGTTTTTAATATCTAAAACATTTTGATTGTTTACTTCAATTAGTCTGTTTAGCTCACCATAATTCACATTATTTGGTATAGGTAACTCTAACTCTTCACTCTCCACAAAGAGATTACTTTCTTTCTGTTCCAATGTTTTAAGTAATATTTCTAAATAGGATTTCTGTGCTGTAAGAGACTCATTCACTTTCTCACTCTCTTTTTCAACCTCATCTTTAAGATCCGGAAAAAAATCATCTGTACTAATCTTGACATTTTCCTTAATCTCATTAAGCAAGTTAGCAATTTTTTCTTTACCAACTTTAATTCGATTTTGAAGTTTCTTCACCTCATCTGCTGAAAAATATCTCTCCAACTCCATCAACACTTCATCAGAAAGTTCATTCCCACAAAACGAGCATATATTTTCTTCTTTATGGATTTCTAATCCTTCTTTAGCGAAATTAATTTTTCTTTGGTTGTCTAATCTACCAATGAATACTCGTTCAACAACTTTACTCGAAATAATTTCATTGACAGCATTCAAATATTTTTCAAAATTAATTTCATTCTCGCTAATGGGAGTAATTTCTTTAGGAACGCTCTGCAATATCTTCTTATAAAGATTTATATCTGTTTCCCCTAAACGACAAGCATTTGTAATTTCTGATTCAAAAATATTTTTATTATAAGATTTCGGATTTTCCACAATAATATGGCCCGTTTTTAGTGAAATAGTTCGGGCGGAATTCTTATAAAAACTTTGTATTTTCCTATCTTGTTCATTAAACAATCTTACTTTCTCTGAACACTCATCATACAAAGTCGGTTCTTCATCCTCACTACTTTTTGCATCAAGCATTTTTTTAACTAAAGATAACTCTTGCTCTGATTTTGTAATTCTATCTTCTAACTCTTTTATTTCTGACTCTTTTTCACTTGCATTAACTGCTAATGAAAAAGCATCTAGATTCTCATTTTCTCCTATCAAAGAGTCAAAACCATTAAAAACATATACGTCGAATTCTGTTTGTTTTTGATTATAAATTGCTTTACTTAATGTTGATTTGCCTGATCCGTTTCTTGCAAAAATAAAATTTTTTGGAGACAGTTCTAATTCTTCACCTTCAAAAAGTGGAGTATCAGAATCTTCAAATTTAATTTGTTCCAAATCTACAATAGTAGTAACCATAAATTATCCTCATTTCAGTTTTTAACTGAATTTATCTTAGTTTACATATAAAATTTTTAAACAACAAAATTCAGTATATTGTTTCCCTTACCTCCCAACTCTCAACGGCTCAATCACCTCTTCGATTAGTTGGGTATAGGCTTCTTTGATTTGTTTTTTATAGAGGAGTGGGTTGAGGGCATCTGACACCTCAACTTTATAGTCCTTGTAGCGCTGACTCTTGATCAGTTGACTTTCTCCTAGTTGTTTTTTAGCTCCCTTGCGGTAGTGATTGATATAGTAGCGGAGTTCATCTTCACCCACATACCAGGTCTTGCTAAAGTCTTGGATATGCTGCTGGATGACTGCTTCAATCATCTGATCAAGGATATTGGCAATGGATTGACCTCTGTAGCGGTCAGGATTTGCCTGTACTTCTTGCCAAAGCTCTGAGATGATCTGGGCAAGATTTGGATTGGTCTTCTCCAGACTTTGGATATAGGTATCCACTGCTTCTCTGTCCTGTGCACTGAGACTCTTTTCCTGACTTTGCTCTTGCTCGATCAGGCTTTGGATCAAGGTCAGTATATAGGCATAGTTAATCTCATCGACTTGGATAGACTCCAGTTCGTAGTGTATATCCAGTGGTTCGCCATCGTCGTTATCATCTTCAGAACGGCTTTTCAGCTCTGCTAGGATATTTTGATAAAAACCAAGATAAACTTCTAACTCTTCTGCACTGAGTCCCGTTTGGGCGTAAATTTCGTCCTCATCATACTCCTTATACACTCGGATAGAAGCTAGATATTTATCAAATCCTTGATAGGCCTTGGCAATTTTTCTCAACTGTGGCGTAGAGATTTGTTCCAGTTGGAGTCCTTCTTCGGGATCATCGGTGATGAGATTTTGGAAGGCGCTACAACTTCTCAAAAAGTTTCTCTTTTCCTCTTCCCAGCTAGGGGCTAGGACATCATTTTCACCACCATTTGAGTAGAGCTTGAGGGCATTATCGACTGCTTCCTTAAAGGCTAGAGGCTTTTGGAATGTTATGATATGGCCATAAGTCTTACTAGAATCAAAGATACGATTGGTACGGCTAAAAGCCTGAATCAAGTCCTGCGGTTGCATGGGCTTTCTGTCGATAAAGAGAGTCGATAGACAAGGTGCATCAAATCCTGTTAAGAGACGATTGACCACGATAACCAAGTCCAACTGCTCATTGCGATAGAGATACTTGTCTTGCTTACGGGCAAGGCGATTATTGACATCGGTATTAAAGCCACGAAGATCCGCCATTGTAAAGTGAGTATCAAACTCTTGATTATAGTCCTCTAAGACCTGTTTCATGTGGTCTTGGTTGGCTCTTGAGTCTTCTTCATTTTCTGTGACAGAGTAGGTGATGGTCGCCTTTGGAAAGTCTGGGAGGACCATCTTGACCCTCTCAGATACCTTGACCCGTGTCTGTCCATCCTTGACTCTTTTGAGAAGGTCATAGTAGGCTTGGGCTTGAGGGATGGACTTGACAGTCAGGATGGCATTGTAGGTATTGCCGACTCCTTTTTGGAAGCCTAGTTGTTGGCGCGATTTATTGATAATGGCATCCAAGACTTCCAGCATGTGTTCCTCATTTTCGTAGACGGTATCTGGTATGTCATCTTCAGATTTATCCGTGATGAGGGTATTGCGATAGTCCACCTTAAAGCCTAGGACAGCTCCGTCATGGATGGCTTCCTTGACTGTATACTCATGGAGGCGGTCTCCATATTGTTGCTGGGTGGTTTGAGCTAGGTCGCCGACTTGCTGGCGTTTATTTTCCTTAAAGATGGGGGTTCCTGTAAAACCATACCAGAGTGACTGAGGGAAAAAGGCTTTAATGTCTTTTTGTGTTTGTGGGGTCACGGCACGGTGGCATTCATCCACGACAAAGGCCACTCGGAGTCCCTCGATTTTGTCCGCATCTCGTTGGTAAAGGCCTTGGTCAAACTTGCGCATCATGGTAGTGATTTTCTGGATAGTTGTCACCACGACACGCTTATCATTACTACCTAGTCGCTTGACCAAATCATGTGTATTGTCCGTCTCATCGATATCAATGACATCATTGGTCGCATAAGAGAGGAAGGATGATGTGGTCTGTTGGTCCAAGTCCCTGCGGTCAACTACAAAAATCGTCTTTTGGATAGAAGGAATTTGAAGGAGGTTCCTCGCCACCTTATAAGAAGTCAGGGTCTTCCCTGAACCTGTTGTATGCCAAACATAACCTGATGCTTGCTGGCGAGAGGCTTCCTGCACCGCTTCGATAGCATGGATCTGGTAGGGGCGCAAGAGGATGAGAGATTTTTTGCTATCATCAATGACCGAGTATTGCATGACCATCTGGTGGGCACGAGGGATAGAAAGGACTTCGTGAGCAAAGCTAGTCAAATTTGTCACAGGATGATTGTCCTTATCCACCCACTTGGTTAGAAATTGCTTGTTAAGTTTATTTTCACGAGCTGCAGCGATATAGCGAGTATCTACTTTGTTCGTGACAACAAACATCTGCAAGCTAGAGTAGATGCCACGGAATTTCCCTTCACGGTCATATTTTTTTATCTGATGAAAAGCATCGATAAATGCTGCTTGGGAACTCTTAAGCTCGATTTGAATCATGGGTAAGCCGTTAATGAGAAGAGTAACATCCAGTCTACGGTCTTGGTCCAGTGGATTTACTTTTTCTCGTTGGACTTGATTAACAACTTCGTAGCTAGACTTTCCTGCTGCGATATTGTCACGCCAAATGACTGACAAACGGATGGTGCCTAGGCTCGCATCTTCTCTTTGAACCTCGACTTTGGCAATGCCATTTTCTCCGACCAACCACTTGGCAGCATCATAGTAGCTGACAAAGTTGAGTTGGTTCTGAATTTGGCGTTTTTCCTGCTCAGTCAAGGGATGGTCTGCTAGCAGAGCAACGTTGTTTTGGGCTAGTTTCTCAAAGAAATTGTCCCATAGTTGTTCTTCTGTTTTTAGGTCTTCTCTATAAGTCCATTGGCTTTCACCAGTTACCAGCTGGTTTATCAGTTGTTTTTCTATTTCCAGTTCTGGTTTTACCTGCATCTATATCTCTCCTTCAGGGACAATATTCTTGCTATCATTATATCATATTCCTAGCAGAAAACGCCTTGCTGATCCTACTACCCTCAGAAAAACCTTGTAGTCTTTCTCCCTAAAATATGGTATAGTAGAATCATACTACACAAGAGGAGTTTACATGTCACACGAGAAAGAAATGAAAGCTGTTTCTCCCCTTCTACAGCAAGCCATTCATATTTCCTCCATCGTCGGTGGAGTTGCTACTGTAATATTCTGTATCTGGGCCTATCAGGCTGGTATCTTGCATTCTAAGGAAACCCTATCTGCCTTTATCCAACAGGCGGGTGTCTGGGGGCCACCACTCTTTATTTTTTTACAGATTTTGCAGACAGTTGTTCCTATCATTCCAGGTGCTTTAACCTCTGTTGCAGGTGTCTTTATCTATGGGCATGTCATCGGGACCATTTACAATTATATCGGTATTGTCATTGGTTGTGCCATTATCTTTTACTTGGTTCGTCTCTACGGTGCACCCTTTGTTCAGTCCATGGTCAGCAAACGCACCTATGACAAGTATATCGGTTGGTTAGATGAGGGCAATCGCTTTGACCGTTTCTTTATCTTTATGATGATTTGGCCAGTTAGTCCAGCTGATTTTCTCTGCATGTTGGCTGCTTTGACCAAGATGAGCTTCAAGCGGTATATGACCATTATCATCCTGACCAAGCCCTTTACCCTGGTCGTTTACACTTATGGCTTGACCTACATCATCGATTACTTTTGGCAAATGTTTGGCTAATACACAAAAAACTCAAGGATTCATCCTTGAGTTTTTCTTTGTTAGGCTTCTTTTTTCAATAAAAATGAAACAAGTATGGATGTAGCAATCATCCATGCTCCTAGAATGATAAAGGTCATTCGACCATCTGTAGTCACCAAGCTAATCCCTGAAAGAACGAAGGGTGTTAATGATGCTCCAAAAGAACATCCCAAAACAGCATAGGAAGTTGCTTTGTTGAGGAGTTTTGCAGGAATTCGCTCAGATATCAACTGAAAGACTGTCGTCAGAGCGATGCTGTAGGCAAATCCTCCCAGGATAGAACCTGCAACCACCACCCAGAGTGAAGGGGAAAGAGCAATGATGATTTGTCCGATACCAAAAGTGACACCAGCGACCAATAGAAGTCTTTCCTTGAAGGTCGAAATCAGGAAAGAAAAGCTGATTCCAGCTAGAATCCCAATCAACTGCATAGCACTAAGTACCAAACTGGACAACTGAGCATCTCCAAATCCTGCCTCAATCATAAGACTAGGAATGCGGAAGGTGATGGCCGTATTGGTACATACAATCACTGCGGCTGCAATAGCAAGGAAGAAAATCAATTGGAGCATGGAACGAGTCAGTTTCGTTGCTTCTTCTGTCTGATGCTTGGACTCATGAACTTCTGCGTTTCCATAAGGGACAAATAGAAGAAAGAGCAGCAAGACTACCAAGCCTGCTGCATAGGCTAGGAAAGTTGCTGTCCAGCCAAAGGCTAAGAGCTGACCGACTGCCAAAGTCAAGATGGATGCTCCTACTACCTCAGCCGATCCTCGGAAACCAAGCATCTGGATACGAGTTTTCCCGTGATAGCGTTCACTGATGATCGAGATGGCCTTGGCATTGAGCATTCCTACTCCAAGCCCAAATAGTAAGCGTGTCGCAAAGACAAAGTAATAACCCTGATACCAGAAAGGTGCTGTTCCACTGATGGATAAAATCAAAAGTCCCAAGGTCAACTGGAGGCGTTCAGGAAAAATACGCTCTAGAACTCCGTTTAATAAAAGCATGGCCATAATCCCAAAGGATGGGAGGCTGACCAAGAGTTCGACCTGACCAGTCGAATAGCCCTGATAATAGTCAAACATGGCAGGTAGGGCACTCGAAATTGAAAACGATGTGATCAATACTAACGATAGGGAGAGTATGCTCACTTTTTCCAAAAATTGTTTCATCTTTTCCTCATTCATTTTTCATATTAGTAAAAAGGTCCTTTCCTATCATACACTCTTTACCCAAAATTGGCAAGCGACTGAGCACCAAGACCAAAAGAAAAAGCGGGGCATCAAGAGCTGTGAAGTCTTGATGACATCCCACTTTTTTATGTGTTTTATCCAGTTATGTGACTTAGATTTTCAAGAATCGACGCATTGAGATTCCTGAACCTAGTGAACCGATACAGATTCCGATGAGGAACAAGAGGCCGATCATCAATGGAATAAAGGTATTCGGTGTAATCAAAGATAGGTTTTGACCAACCAAGGATGGGTTGACAGATTGGAAAACTCGGTTATAGATAAAGTAAACCAATGCTGATGGAAGAGCTGCTCCCAACAATCCGATAAAGGCACCTTCTAGCAAGAATGGGCCACGGATGTAACCGTTCTTGGCACCAACCAAACGCATGATTTGGATTTCACGGCTACGTGAAATGATAGTAATACGGATGGTATTTGAAATCAAGAAGACTGCGATAAAGATCAAGAGTCCTGCGATGACCAATCCCCATACACGGATGAAGGAAGCCAACTTGAAGAGACGTTCGGTATTGGCACCACCGTCTTGAACTTCAGAGACACCTTCAATCTTCTTAGCTTCTTCAGCTACAGGTTTTACATCACTTGGTGAATTGGTATCTACGATGTAGGCATCATGAAGAGGGTTTGCATCTCCTTCAAACACCTTCCACTCGTCACCCATAGTTTCAGTCAGCTTTTGGTACTGCTCTTCTTTACTTGAGAAGGTTACATTTTTAACGGCTGGCAGAGCTTTAAGGGCGTTATAGACCTTGTGGTAGTCATTGTTCGTGACTGTTTGGCCTTCTTTTACAATGGTTTCACTGTTGTCTTCAACGTCTTTACGAACATAAACCATGACGCGGACGTTGTTTTCAATATCAGTTGCTAATTTCGCAGTGTTAAAAATAACTGAAGCAAAGATAGCAACCAAGGTCAAGGTAATCATTACTGAACTGATGGCAGCAATGGTCATCCATCCATTACGCTTTAAACTCTTTAAAGCTTCGAACAGATGGCGGAAAAATCTACTAATCATCGTATCCGTACTCTCCTTTCGCTTCATCACGTACCACGCGACCATTCTCGATGGCAATAACGCGGTGGCGCAAGGTATTTACGATTTGGCTGTTGTGGGTCGCCATCAAAACAGTTGTTCCTTGAAGATTGATACGTTCCAAGAGGTTCATGATTTCCCATGAGTTATCTGGGTCCAAGTTTCCTGTTGGTTCGTCGGCAATCAAAACCTTAGGATTGTTTACGATAGCACGCGCGATGGCGATACGTTGTTGCTCACCACCTGAAAGTTCATTCGGGAATGAACGAACCTTGTGCTTCAAACCGACAAGGTCCAAGACTTCCATAACACGTTTTTTGATGTTGCGACGACTTTCACCAACAACCTCCATGGCGTAAGCAATGTTCTCATAAACGGTTTTCTTTGGCAAAAGTTTGTAATCCTGAAAGACTACTCCGACATTTCTACGCAAGTACGGAATATCTTTCTTTTTAATCTTAACGAGGTTATAACCTGCAACTTGCAAGCTTCCTTTGTCGATTTTGACCTCACGATACAAGGCACGGATAAAGGTTGATTTACCAGCACCTGAAGGTCCTACGATGTAGGCAAATTCTCCTGCATCGATATTTACAGTGATGCCACGTAGGGCTGTTGTCCCGTTGTCATATTTTTTGACAACATCTCTCATTTCAATGATTGACATGTGACTTCCTTTCTTTTAACTGATACGCCATTTCAGATAAGCATCGATGAAACCATCTAGGTCTCCATCCATAACCTTATCTACTTGCGCTACTTCAAAGTTGGTACGATGGTCTTTTACCATTGTATAAGGCGTAAATACATAGGAGCGGATTTGGCTTCCCCATGTAATTTCCTTTTTCTCACCCTTGAGCGAGTCTACCTCAGCAGCTTTCTTTTCCTGCTCCATCTGGTAGAGTTTTGCCTGAAGCATCTTCATAGCACGGTCACGGTTTCCGTACTGAGTACGGTCGACGGTTGATGCTACGACGATCCCTGTCGGAATGTGAGTCAAGCGGACACCTGTTGAAACCTTGTTGACGTTTTGTCCACCTGCTCCACCTGAACGGAAGGTATCCATCTTGATATCATCCTCACGGATGTCAACTTCGATAGTATCATCCAACTCTGGCATAACTTCTACAGAAGTAAATGAGGTGTGGCGACGTTTAGCAGAGTCAAATGGTGAGATACGAACCAAACGGTGAACTCCCATCTCTGACTTGAGAAGACCATAAGCATTTGGTCCTTCAAAAGACAAGGTTACTGACTTGATTCCTGCCTCATCACCTGCTTGGTAGTCTAAGACCTCAACCTTGAAGCCTTTGGCATTTCCATAGCGAGTATACATACGAAGGAGCATATCGCCCCAGTCTTGAGCCTCTGTCCCCCCTGAACCAGGATGGATTTCAAGGATGGCATTGTTGTGATCGTAGGGTTCTGACAAGAGAAGGGTCATTTCGTAGCTGGTCATCATCTGATCTAACTCAGAGAGTTTCTCAACTAGCTCATCCTTAACGGATTCATCCTCTGCCAAAAAGTCCAGTAAAATCTCAACTTCATCCTGCAACTCATCCATCTTGTGGAAGGTATTATAGGTATTTTTTAGTTCGTTTAATTCTTGCGACGTTTTTTGGGCCGCAATATTATCGTTCCAAAAATCAGGTTCTGTCATTTTGTTTTCCAAAATGGCAATTTCTTCCTCTAAACCTTCGAGGTCAAAGAGACCCCCTGAAAGAAGCTAATTTTTCACGATTTGCGTCAATTTTTTGACGAATTTCTGAAATGTCCATACATACTCCTTTAATTGTATCGTTTTATTATACCATAATTTTTTTTATTTATCTAATCGGTGTTTTTCGAATTTATGATCCATATATTTCTGCAAGACATCTACTCGCCTGATTTCTAGCAAAATTTTAAAAATCTCACAAGAAATTTCCTATGAGATTTCGTAAATTTATACTAGTTTTTACAATTCTACAGTCAACACTTGACCGTCTTTTACGACTTGTTCACCAGCAATATAGACATGATCAACATCACTGGATTTGACAGCGTAAACTAGGTGAGACAGCATGTTTTCTTGAGGTTGGAGATGGATTTTGCCTTGCGGTTGTATGACGAGAAAATCTGCTTGCTTGCCGACTTCTAGACTACCAATCTCATCTTCCATTCCCAACACCTTAGCTCCTTCAATAGTCAGTGCCTTGAGGGCAGTCTCTATTGGAAATTGACTGGCATCACCGCTCTTCATTTTCTGTAAAAGGGCTGCGGTGCGTCCTTCCTCAAACATATCAAGGTTATTATTAGAAGCAACGGAGTCCGTTGCGATACCGACTGGCACTCCAGCTTGTTGAAGTTGAACAACTGGTGCTATCCCTGAAGCTAGTTTGAGGTTGCTGATAGGATTGTGGGCGATGGCAACTTGCGAATCTGCCAAGCGGGTAATTTCTGCTTCATTCAACTCCACACCATGGGCAAAGACAGCCTGATGGTCTAAATAGCCAAGTTCATCTAGAAAGGCTATTGGACGTTTGCCATAACGCTTCAGGATAATTCCTGACTCTTCCTGGGTTTCTGCAACATGGATATGAAGAGGAATATTTTCTTCTTTTGCTAGCTCAAGACTTGCCTCCAGCAAATCTCGACTACAACTGTAGGGCGAATGAGGGGCCACCATAACCTTAAAATTTGGGTCTTGATAGCCTTTGATTGTCTCGATAACAGCTCGAGTTCTGGCTATAGTTTCAGCTGTCGTTTCCACATCTGAAGAAAAGAGGGTTGGAGAAAAATAGCAACGCATCTTGGATGCCTTGACTGCCTCATAAATCTTCTCTATCTCCACTCCATTAGTATTGTACATATCGTTGAAAGTTGTCGTTCCTGACTGGAGCATCTCTGTTAGCGCCTCTTTGACGGCCTTTGTAGTCATCTCTGGTGTGAATTCTGCTTCTGCTGGCCAGATATAGTCCTCCAGCCATTCGTGGAGATTGCTATCATCACGAATGCCTCTCAAGCCTGTCATGGCAGAGTGAGTATGGCAGTTAACCAAGCCAGGCATAATCCAGGCACCCTGATAGTCTATGATTTGATCTGCTTGTTTGAGAATTTCTTGATTTTCCTGACCAACATAGACAATTTGAGAATTTTCAAGAGCCAAGATACCATCCAGGTAGACATGGAAATCTTGGTCACAAGTCACGATATTTACATGCTGAAAGACTTTCATACTAGGCTCCTTTTCTAAATTATACTCTTCGAAAATCTCTTCAAACCGCGTCAACGTTGCCTTGCCGTATGTGTAGGATACTAACTACGTCAGTTCCATCTACAACCTCAAAACAGTGTTTTGAGCAACCTGCGGCTAGTTTCCTAGTTTGCTCTTTGATTTTCATTGAGTATTAGCTTTCATACCAGATAATTTTTCTAGCTATTGTAACAAAAAAGTCACCCGAAGGCAACTTTTCTTGTTTGTTCATTGGCATTATAATGGCTTTCCCATTTATTCTGGGATAAAAGTTGCTGCTTGCTGCATTTGATAGTATTTGCCTTTTCTCGTCATGAGTTCCTCATGATTGCCATACTCGACAATATCTCCATCCACCAAGACAAGAATCAAATCAGCATCCTGAATGGTCGATAAACGGTGGGCAATGATGAAGCTTGTTCGCCCCTTCATGAGTTTGGAAAAGGCATCCTGAACCAGCACCTCGGTACGGGTATCGATGGATGAAGTCGCCTCATCTAAGATAAGAATCTTAGGAATGGCTAGAAAGACACGGGCAATGGTTAAAAGCTGAGCCTGACCAACAGACAAGGATTCCCCTGCATTTTCAAGCTTGGTATCATAACCTTGGGGCAATTGTTGGATAAAGAAATCCGCATTTGCTGCCTTGCCTGCTGCAATGACCTGCTCTCGGCTAGCATCAGGATTACCAAAGGCAATATTGTCATGAATGGTTCCTTGCTTGAGCCAAGTTTCTTGAAGTACCATCCCAAACTGCTGTCGAAGAGATGCTCGGGTATAGTCATAAATGGAGCTATCATCTAGCAAAATATCTCCAGAGTTAATCGGGTAAAAACGCATAAGAAGATTAATGATGGTAGACTTCCCAGCACCCGTTGGTCCTACGATAGCAACCTTACTACCAGCTGGAATATCAATAGACAAGTCCTTAATCAATATTTTTTCTAGAGTATAGCCAAAAGAAACATGCTTAAAGGAAATAGCTCCTTTGACTTGGTCGCTGTTCAATTCTTTAAGACCAGTTTCTGTAATCTCCGGACTTTCCAACACAGCATAAACACGTTCTGCACAAGCTAAGGCACTTTGCAACTCAGCTAAGACTGATGAAATATCATTAAAAGGCTTGGTGTACTGCTGCACATAGTTCAAAAAGGTCACTAAACGCCCAACCGTCAAAGTAGAACCCGCCATGATGCGCAAGGCTCCAACACCAGCTAGTAGGGCATAAATAAGGGAATTGACAAAACGGGTGGAAGGATTTACTGTCGATGAATAAAAGATAGCCGACTGAGAATAACCTGCGTAGTTGTCATTTGCCTCATGAAGTCTCTCGATAAATTCTTCCTGAGCATTGAAGGACTGGATAATGTTCTGTTGGGTGAGCGATTCTTCTATCAATTGAGTCTGAATACCCCTAGACTCTGTCTGCTTTTGAAAGAGATGGTAGGATTTCTTAGCGATAAAGCGTGAAATGACCATAGATAGAGGTGTTAAGAGCAGAACCAAGAGAGTCATCAATAGATGGATTTGGAGCATAGCAAGGATGCTGACCAAAATCATCAAAACTCCTATGAAAAATTGGTTGAAAATCATATTCAGACCCGCTGCCAACTGCTCGATATCTGTCGTGACACGGCTGACCATTTCTCCACTACCTTGTCTATCTACAAGGGCAATCGGAAGACGATGGAGCTTTTCAATGATTTTTTCGCGTAAATCTCTGGTATAGGAGAAAATGAGGCGGTTGTATAGGAGGGGATTGGCCCATTGTACCAGCGTATTCCCTATCACCACCAATATCATCTGGAGGAAAATCTGCCAAAATACCTGAGATGAGCCCGTCACTAAAACTTGGTCAATCACACGTCCAATCAAGATTGGCAGATAGATTGATAAAGCCACTTGAGTGATGGTTCCTAAGAAAGCTAGGAAAAGAAGGACGGGATGGCCAGCTAAATCTTTTGCTAATCGTTTAAGGGTTTGACTTGCATGTTTGCCTTTCATTCTAGTCCTCCTTTCCATGTTGGGATGCATTGATTTCACGATAGACTTGGCTAGTCTCCATCAATTCCTCATGATTTCCAAGTGCTAATTGCTCCCCTTTTTCTAAAAGGAGAATTTGATCAGCAATCTTCAAGGTTGAAGTTCGTTGGGAAATCAGGATCAAACTAGTATTTGGCAAGTTTTCCTGAATGGCCGTTAGAAGATTAGACTCAGTTATCGTATCAAGGGCTGAAGTCGCATCATCCAGAATGAGGAATGGTGCTCGACGCAAGACTCCCCGGGCAATCGATAAACGTTGCTTTTGTCCACCTGAGAAATTACGGCCTCCTGCTTGAACCTCTGCATCCAGCTGACCTTCCTTGTCACTGACAAAATCCTTGGCCTGAGCAATTTCTAAAGCCTGCCATAGTTCTTGGTCAGAGACAGGGTCTTCCATACCCAGAGTCAAGTTAGAACGAATGGTTCCCTTAAAGAGTTCAACTTTTTGAGGGACATAAGCCATCCAGGACCGCCATTCAGAAAGATTGCGAGGACTACGTCCATCTCGATAAAGGGAAATGCTTCCCTTATCTGCTGCATAAAGGCCAAGTAAGATCTGGACCAAGGTTGACTTACCAGAACCAGTTCCCCCGATAATTCCAAGAATTTGTCCTTGTTGCATAGCAAAAGAAAGATTTCGCAAGGATGGTTGAGCAGCATCTGGGTAGGTAAAACTCAAGTGTTCAACTCGTAAGGACTGGTTCGAGGAAGTTTCTTTTTGAACAATTTCTGCCAGTATATCTTCAGGCTTTTCTGCAAAGACTTCATTAATCCGCTTGGCAGAAATATAGGACTGGTTGAGTGAATTGATCAGCATGGCCAGCTTGATCAATTCGACTAAGATTTGCAGGAGATAGTTGATTAAGGCAATCAAGGCACCCTGACTGAGCCATCCTCCCTGGATAGAAAGATAACCATTCCAGATAATCACCAGCAAAGTTCCGTTGACAATCAAATAGGTCAAGGGGGTCAAGAGACTAGACCAGTAGCCTGTTTTCATTTGGATAGCCGTATAGATTTGGTTGAGTACTTGGAAATGTTCAATCTCTCGTTTTTCTTGGCCAAAAGCACGAATCACGCGCATCCCTTGTAGTTGTTGGCGTGTTTCCTGAACCTGCTGATCTGTTTTCTTTCTCAAAATGCTATAAAGAGGATTGACCAAGCGTGATAACACGACAATGACAAGGGTCAAAATGGCAACCATGACCAAGAACCAGAAGGTCAATTCAGGCGAGAGGCGATAAGCCATGAAAATGGCACCGAAAACAATAATAGGCGCCCTTAAAAAGAGGCGTAAAAATTGATTGATCCCTGTCTGAATCTGATAAGTATCTGAAGTCAAACGCGTCACCAAACTCGAGGTCGTTAAGCGGTCTCTACTATCCTTGGGCAAGGAAAGAATATGACGATAGAGGTCATTGGTCAACTCCTTGGCAAATCCTACTGCTGCCTTTGCTGAGTAAAACTGAGCAACTAAGGCTACCAAGACGCCGATAACCGCAAAAACAAAGAGGAAACCCATTTGCATCCAGAGATGTCCCTGATCTTTTTGGGGGATAGATTGGTCGACAATCCCAGCTATCACCATGGGAACCAAGAGTTCAAAAACGGCTTCTAGCAACTTAAACAAGGGCGCTAGAAACGACTCCTTGAGGTAGGGTTTAAAGTAAGAAAGTAAGTGTTTCATAAGTCCCTTCTATTCCAAAATGAAGAAGGTGGAAAAACCACCATCTTTTTACTTGTTCAAATATGGAAGTAGGTAGCCATAGCCTGCTTCTTCCATTTCATCCTTAGCGATAAAACGTAAGGATGCAGAATTGATACAATAGCGTAATCCACCTAGTTCACGAGGGCCATCTGTGAAGACATGACCCAAGTGAGCATTCCCCGAACGTGAACGAACTTCGATACGCTCCATCCCGTGACTCAAGTCCTGGTAGTAATGAATGAGTTCCTTGGAAATAGGACGGCTAAAACTTGGCCAACCACAGCCAGAGGCAAACTTATCCTTGGCAAAGAAGAGGGGCTCCCCAGTCGTGATATCGACATAAATCCCTTCCTCAAAAGTTTGGTCATAAGCATTGCTAAAAGGAGCTTCCGTTGCAGCCTCTTGGGTAACTCGGTAGGATTCCTCAGATAGTTTTTCTTTTAGCACTGCTTGACTCGGTTTTTCATAGTTGGCCGCATCAATCAATGGTTTCTCTGCATCTCTCACATCAATGTGGCAATAACCACCAGGATTTTTCTTGAGATAGTCTTGGTGATAGTCTTCAGCCAAGATGTAGTGACGTAGTTTCTCCACTTCCACTGCTATTTTACGACCGATGAGGAGTTCTTGTTCGCGAACTACTGTATTGATCGTTGGTAGATCAGCTTCTTCTAGGTAATAAATCCCTGTGCGGTATTGACGACCACGATCATTTCCTTGTTGATTGACAGATAATGGATCAATAACTCGGAAATAATAGAGTAAAATCTCACGGAGCGAGACTGCCTTTTCATCATAAATGACTTGCACAGTCTCTGCGTGATCTGTTTCTTTGATCAGTTGATAATTGGTGGTTTCTACCTGACCATTGGCATAACCAACACTTGTTTGCAATACTCCAGAAATACGGGAAAAGTATTCCTCTAAGCCCCAAAAACAACCGCCTGCTAGATATATTTCTGTCATTTCAAATCCTCCTTGACCGTCTGTCGGTCACTAAACATGGGAAACATTTCATACTCTTCGAAAATCTCTTCAAACCACGTCAGCTTCGCCTTGCCGTAGATATATGTAACTGACATCGTCAGTCTTATCTACAACCTCAAAGCAGTGCTTTGAGCAGCCTGCAGCTCGCTTCCTAGTTTGCTCTTTGATTTTCATTGAGTATCAATTCCCATGTTTCATTTTCAAAAAAAGGACAGGAAGCCCTCTAATAGAGAGTTTCCCCATCCTATTGTTCTGTTTATTTTGCTTCGACACGAACACCTTGTGTATCTACTTGCAAATCATGAAGCTTGCCTTTGAAAGGTTGCTTTTCAAGCTCTGCCTTAATCTTAGGCATCTTGTCAGGATCAGCCAAGACCATGACGGTCGGACCAGCACCAGAGAGGTAGGTCGCATAAGCACCATTTCTCTTGGCAATTTTCTTGATAGTCGCAAATTCTCTCACCAGTTCTTGACGGTAACGCTCATGGAAAAGGTCACTCTCAATAGCCTGGCCTGCTTTGACCATATCTCCAGTCAGTAGGGCTGCAATTGCCACATTGGCGATAGAACTTGCTGCAACAGCTTCCTTGTATGAGAGTTTCTTAGGCAAGACACCACGACTATCGCGAGTTCGCAATTCATAGTTTGGAATATAAGCTAGGAAAGCACACTCTGGGAAAGGCACCACAACAGCTGAAACCTGACCTTCTACCGAGCTCGCAATGACCAGATTTCCATAGATAGCAGGTGCAACATTATCAGGATGTCCTTCAATCTTAGTTGCCAATTGCAACTTCTCGTGATCCGTTAATTTAAGATTTCCTAATTGATTTGCCAGTTCAATCCCAGCAACAATGACTGAACTAGAAGAACCGAGTCCACGCGCAAGAGGAATATCACTGACCATCTTCAAACGTCTTGGTTGTAGGTCTGGAGCAATTTGTAGAGCAATCTTGAGCAAAAGATTACGCTCGTCACGTGGAATCCATTTGCCTAATTGATGCTCAATCATCCATTCTTCACGTTCCTCACAAACCTGAATTTCTAGATACTTAGTTACAGCTACACCAACCGAGTCAAAACCTGGACCCACATTAGCACTTGTAGCAGGTACAATAATCTTCATCTTAGTCTCCTAAAACCTTGAAGGTATTGAGAAGTTCAAACTCAGATACACGCTTCAAAGCTGCTGTAATATTTTCAAGTTGCGCCTTGTTGATTTTATGAGTGATGATGACAATACGAGCCTTACCTTCTTGCTTACCATCTTGTAGGATTTGCTTGAAGGAAATATCTTCTGCGTTAAAGAGTTCAGCCAATTTCAAGACTTGACCTTTTGAGTCTGGAGCCAAGATTGAGAAATAGTAGTTGGCTTTGACATCTTCTGGCTTAGCCAAGACCACTGGACGGCTGTATTCATTAAAGGCTTTTCCAATTGTTCCATCATTCAAACGACGAACGATACGGGCAATATCAGCCACAACACTTGTTGCAGTTGGTTTTTGACCTGCACCTGGTCCGTAGTACATAGACTCGCCGATACCGATAGATTCCACAAAGACAGCATTCATAACACCGTTAACACTTGCTAGTGGGTGTTCTTTAGGAAGGAAGGTTGGTGTAACCTCAGCAGCGATTCCAGAAGCTGTTTCTTCGATAGAACCAACTAATTTCACAACATAACCAAGTTCTTGAGCTACTGCTACATCTTCTGGAGTGATGTTGCGAATTCCTTGGTGACCAACATCTTCAAACTTGACATTCATCCCAAAAGCAAACTGGCTAAGGATGACCATCTTGTAGGCTGCATCAATCCCGTCCACATCATTGGTTGGGTCGCTTTCAGCGAAGCCAAGTCGTTGGGCTTCTGCCAAAGCATCCTCGTAAGACCAACCTTCGGTTACCATTTTAGTCATCATGAAGTTTGATGTTCCATTGACAACACCAAGAACACGTGTGATTTTGTCTGATGCTAGTGAGTTAACCAAGGTACGAAGGATTGGAATTCCTCCTGCAACAGCTGCTTCGTAGTAGAGAGCAACATTGTGAGTTTTAGCAATTTCAAGCAATTCTGCACCATGGACTGCCAAAAGGTCCTTGTTGGCTGTTACGACGTGTTTCCCTGCTTCTAACGCACGAGTGATAAAGGTTTTTGCAGGCTCGATACGTCCCATCAACTCAACAACGATCGTGATGTCTTTGTCTGACAAGATTTCATCGATATTTGTTACAAAATTAAAATCATTTCCCGCTTCAAGCAAGCGTGCTTTTTCTTGATCATCTTTGACCAAAACTTTAGCTACTTCAATTTCTGACTGGGCTGCTTGAACGATTTTTTCTCTATTTTCCTTTAGCAAGAATGGTACACCACTGGCTACTGTACCAAATCCAAGTAAAGCAATCTTAACTGACATGTTTGTCTCCTCGAAATTTTCTAATAGTCCTATTATACCAAAATTGTGAGAAAATTCCTACCATTCTAAACTAAAAATAGGAGCACCAAATTACAAAAAAGGGCTGGGACAAAAGTCCTAGCCTCTCATTTGTCTATGGATTGTCGAGCAAGACGCAGTGGTTGAGTGGGCTCCACTAGGCTGATTTCATCAGCTTTTACAGCCCTACTCAACTGTGCGGAGGTGGGACGACGAAATCGAATTCTAACGAATTACCGATTTCTGTCCCTCTCTCTATTTTCTATCTATTTCACAAAAGCCAATTCCTTGTCACCAGACAAGTCTTCTCGATAATTGAAATCCGCAAAGCTGAGCTTTTTAATCTCTTCAACCGAAGTGACCTGACCTTCCATCAAGGCTGTTAAGAAAGCACCTCTGGCTTTTTTTGAAATGGTTGAATGGATTTTTAGTTTACCATCTCGCTCTTCCATAAACTTAAAGGTCACCATCTTCTCTCGGATTTCTTTTGGAAAGACATTTTCAAATTCAGAAGACAAGAGTGAAAAGATTAGTTCTTCACCCTTCAGCGACTCTTCATAGGCTGACTGCCAGTGACTTTTCAGGCTTTTTCCAGCGACTTTGAGTTTCATCAAAAAGTCCAGTCTGTGGGGAGCAATGGGTGCAAAGGCCGGGATCACACCATAGAGAGCTGATGTTATCGTGAGGTGTTTCTCCAGATAGGCTTGCTCCGCTTGGGTTAGATTATCCCGTTTGATGTTGCGATACATGAGCCCATCAAAGAGGTGCAAGGCAGGATAGTTTCTAGCCGTTCCATTTTTCAAGGCTTGGATATGGTCATACTCCTCTTGCGCCTTTTCGGCAGAGATTTTATAAAAACTCTCTAAATCTTGGGCAGAATATCTAGCTAATTCATCCAGAACAGCCTGACTCTCAGGACACAATGGTTTAGCCTCTAAACTAGGGATTTCAGTGTTCATTTCTTTTGCAGTTGGGATTAAAATTTTCATAGTGTTAGTGTAGCATATTTTTCTAGGAGCACCAAGGATTTGAGCCTAAATGATACGTCCTTCCAAATGATCCAATTCATGCTGACAAATCTGAGCCGGAAAACCTGTCAGGGTAATGGTCTTCTCTTGCCAATGAACATCTCTGTAACTTACTGTAATTTTTTCATATCTGGTTGTTTCTCTCACTCCTGTCAAAGACAAACATCCTTCCTCGGTTTCGTAAGGCCCCTCAAAAGACTTGAGAACGGGATTAAACATAACCATGGGAATCATGCCAATATTAAAAATAATCACGCGCTTTTGCACCCCAATCATATTGGCTGCTAGTCCAACACAAGTTTCACGATTAGCCAGTAAGGTGTCCTGCAAATCCTTTGCTAGAGGCAAATCCTCTTGACTCGCAGGTTGGGATACTTGCGATAAAAACATCATATCTTTTACAATTTTCTTTTCCAACTACTATTCCTCCACCTTTATCATTCTACTTGATTATAGCACAAAATCTTTGTCAATTTATCATATATAAAAGCAAAAAAGCCATCCGAAGATGACTTTTCATAGTGCTTAAATGGCGTTTTTATCTTTTCCGAGTGCTCGTTGGATTGCTTTAACAATTTCAACAAGGATAACAATCATAAGTGCTCCTATAGCAACCACCATCCATTGAGTCAAGCTCAAATGTGAAACGTGGAAGAGGCTGTTAAATCCTGGAACCAAAATTGTCACCATCAAGAGGACAAAGGCAACTGGAATTGACCAGTTAAAGGTCTTGTTCTTGAAGAGTCCGACTGTAAAGATTGATTGGTAAACAGACTTGACGTTAAAGGCATGGAGCAATTGGATCAAACCAAGAGTTGCAAAAGCCATGGTAAGGGCATCTGCGTGGATTTCAGATTGAACTTGATGCTCTGGGAAGAGAATTGCCCAACCATAGACACCAAGAACGAGCATGGTTTGGAAGATACCTTGATAAAGGATAGCTCCGAATACACCACCGTCAAAGAAGTTTGACTTACGGCCACGAGGTTTGTGGGTCATAACGCCTGGCTCAGCTGGTTCAACACCAAGAGCGATGGCTGGTAGCGTATCTGTTACCAAGTTAATCCATAGAAGATGCACTGGTTGTAACACATCCCAACCAAAGAGGGTTGCAAAGAAGATGGTGAAGACCTCAGCCATATTGGCAGACAAGAGGTATTGAATGGATTTTTGGATATTAGAGAAGACCTTACGTCCTTCTTCAACCGCTACGATAATGGTTGCAAAGTTGTCATCGGCAAGGACCATATCAGAAGCTCCCTTAGAAACCTCTGTACCAGTGATCCCCATACCAATACCGATATCAGCTGTCTTAAGTGACGGTGCGTCATTAACCCCGTCACCTGTCATGGCAACAACTTTACCTTCTTTTTGCCATGCTTTCACGATACGAACCTTGTGCTCAGGTGATACACGAGCGTAAACAGAGTATTGCTTGAAGACTTTTTGGAATTCTTCATCAGTGAGTTCATTCAACTCAGCACCCGTGAAGACATGGTCTTCTGTATCATTTGGATCGATGATTCCAAGACGTTTAGCAATAGCCTCTGCTGTATCTTGGTGGTCACCCGTGATCATGATTGGACGGATACCTGCTTCTTTAGCGACACGGACAGCTTCTGCTGCTTCAGGACGTTCAGGGTCAATCATGCCGACCAAACCAGAGAAGATGAGGTCAGATTCAACAATTTCAGATTCCAAGGTTGGAATTTCATTGCTTGTCTTATAAGCCATCATTAAGACACGAAGGGCTTGTTTAGCCAAATCTTTGTTGGTTGTGAGGATAGCATTCTTGTCTTCTTCTGTGATTGGACGAACTTCCCCATTAACTTCAATACGAGTCACACGCTTGAGCAATTGGTCAGGAGCACCCTTAACAGCGATAAAGTAAGTACCGTCTGCTTCCTTATGGATAGTCGACATAAGTTTACGTTCTGAGTCAAATGGCAACTCTGCCACACGTGGCTCATTCTTCAAAACTTCACGGACATCAAAATTGTGGTCCAAACCAAACTGAACAAGAGCTGTCTCCGTTGGATCTCCAATCAACTTGCCAGATGGGTCCACCTTAGTATCATTGGCAAAGTTCATGATACGAAGGGTATTGTTGCTAGGAGCAATCTCAGCTGCAGAGCTTTGCAATTGACCGTTGGTGTAGACCTTCTCAACAGTCATTTGGTTCATGGTCAAAGTACCTGTTTTATCAGATGCGATGATTTCTGTTGAACCAAGAGTTTCAACCGCTGGCAATTTACGAACGATAGAATTACGTTTAGCAAGAGTAGTTGTTCCTAAAGATAGAACGATAGTTACAATGGCAGGAAGTCCTTCTGGAATCGCCGCAACCGCAAGGGCTACCGCAACCATCAAGCCTTCTAATGGATGCTCTCCACGAACGAAGACACCAACTAAGAAAGTAATGACCGCAATCACAACGATTAAGTAAGTCAAGACTTTAGATAATTGTTCCAAGCTTTGCTTCAATGGTGTTTCAGTCTCATCGGCATTAGCCAACATATCTGCAATCTTACCAACTTCTGTATACATACCAGTGTTTGTTACGACACCAATACCACGACCATAAGTTACATTTGAGTTTTGGTAACCCATATTAACGCGATCCCCAATACCAGCATCTGCTTCAACAAGTCCTGTCACATCTTTTTCAACTGGCACAGACTCCCCTGTAAGAGCTGCTTCTTCGATTTTAAGAGAAGCTGCTTCCAGCAAACGCATATCTGCAGGCACGACATCTCCCGCTTCAAGCAAGACGATATCTCCGGGTACCAATTCTTTTGAGTCAATCTCAATAACATGGCCATCACGACGAACACGAGCCATGGGGCTAGACATATTTTTCAGTGCTTCAATCGCTGCTTCTGCTTGCCCTTCTTGGTAAACACCAAAGGCTGCATTCAAGACAACAACGGCCAAGATGATAATGGCATCTGTTAAACCATCCATCCCTTCTGTAATCACAGAAAGTGCCGCTGCCGCAAGCAAGATGATAATCATCAAATCCTTAAATTGATCTAGGAATTTAGCTAGCAGGCTACGTTTCTCACCCTCATCCAACTCATTACGCCCATATGTCGCTAGGCGTTCTTGAGCTTGAGCAGTTGACAAACCTTCGATAGATGAGTCCAAATTCTTTAGGACTTCCTCAGAAGATTGCGTGTAAAACAAATCTTTATTTTGTTCTTTTGACAAAACAGTCTCCTCCTTTTTGGCCTCTTTTTACAAAAAAAGAGACCTGTTTTTAAAAAAAACAAGTCTCGCTGTTTAATATAGTGCCGGAAATAATTCGGAATGACGACACTATCGCGGATACCCGCCAGCTACTCCCTTGAGTAGTTCTATTATATCAGAAATTCAAAAGTTTTCAAGTTTTGAGGTGGGGTTACTCATCACTCTCATCATAGGTGCGGTCGCTGATAATATATCTTGGACGTTGTTTCGTTTCTAGATAGATTTTTCCGATATATTCCCCAATTACACCAAGACTAATGAGTTGAACCCCGCCAAGTAAGCTTACAATGGCGTAGGTACTGGCCCATCCAGCTACCACATTACCAGCAAATTTGCTCCACAAAACCCAGATGATCAACAAAAAACTAAAAAGTGAAGTCATAACTCCCAAGCTAGTAATCAAGCGAATGGGCTTAATAGACAGACTAGTAATCCCATCCATTGCTAAACCAAGCATTTTAGAGAGTGGATAGTGACTTTCTCCAGCAATCCGCTCATGTCGTTTATAAGTCACGAAGGAATATTTAAATCCTACAAGAGGCATAATGCCTCGAAGAAATAAGTTTACTTCTTTAAATTTAGCAAGTTCATGAATAAAACGTTTGGAGACTAAACGATAGTCCGCATGATTAAAAACGACATCTGCTCCAAATAAATGCATCACCTTATAGAATCCTTCAGCTGTGATTCTCTTAAATGCTGAATCAGTATCACGATTGTCTCGAACCCCGTAAACAATCTCTGAACCGTCTTTATATTCAGCAACCATTTGATCCATACAGTTGATATCATCTTGACCATCTGCGTCAATGGTAATCACGATATCCGCAAATTCTGCAGCTTCGTACATACCAGCAAGAACACTACTTTGATGACCGCGATTTCTGCTTTGTGCAATACCAACAACATGACTATTTTCTTTTGCATATTGTTGAATTAGTAACCACGTCGCATCTTTACTACCATCATTGACATACATCACTTTACTGTTTGGATGCACTTGTCCAGTCTTGATTAAAGATTCAATCTTTTCAATAAACATTGGGTTAGTATGAGGCAACACTTGCTCTTCGTTATAACATGGAATCACGATATATAAAATCGGATTATTTCTACTCATTCTTCTCTCCTATCACTTTTAAACCAAAAGGGAAATTGGTCCCTCTGAAAATTTGTACAATGATCTCACATCCCAAAACAGCTAAAACTGTTGTGAGTGCTGCTGAAACATATCCGCTAACGAATATGCCCGTATATTTTGATGCTAATTGTGCTACTAATTTTTCAGCAAGTACAAGAACAATTGGTGAATGCACACCATAATAAATTAATGTCTTTTTGCCAATTGATTTAAACCACTCTGCTTCTGGAATCACTTTGAACAAAGTAATTGTAGCCCAGATTCCTGCTATTGCAGAAATATAAAATAACAAATAGTTACCAATTTGTTGGTAATATAAATCTACTCTGTAGCCACTTAGTTTATAGTTTACTAACCCTACTGCAACACTGATTACTACAGCAATCGGTAAAAACTTAAGAGTTAGGTACTTTTCTATCTCTGTTAAATATCTTCTTGCAAGGAACCCTAGCAAAATAAAAATAGTTGCTACCGGAACTAAATCCCAGTTCCAAATTAAATACCAGTTAGACTCATACGCTTTTTGCCCTACAAATACAAGGAACACTAAGGTAAGCGCAACACCTATTTGCAAGTTTCTATTCCGAGCATATTTTAAAACAAAATAACATACAATTTCAGATAAAAACAAGACATTTAAAAACCATAATTGGAAATAATTATGCAATCTATCTGATAAAAGCAATTGTTTTGCAAATTGAATCAGATTAAAACTTAGGATTTGATCAGGATATAAAATAAAGATTTGCACTAGAAATACAAATACATTCATTAGAAAGAATGGAACAACAATCCCTTTAAATTTATTCCAGAAAAAGTTACTAATATTAGCATACTTATCAATTGAAAATGTAAAGCCAGACAAGAAGAAAAACAAAGGAATATGAAATAGATAAAGAATTGTTTTCCCCATGCTTGGTGTAAAGGATATATGCCCAACAATTACTAAAATAATAGCTAATCCTTTCGCCATGTCAATATATCCAATTCGCTTTTTCATATTTCCCTCCTTAATCTGCTTTAAGTTTATAGATACTCATATCAGAAGTGACCACCTCAACTTCTTCAAAATAAACATCTTTCTGGTAATGTTCTTTCATTATTTTCTTGACTTGATCCATCTTTCCTGAAGAGGGTGACCAAAAGAATAGGATATTCTCATTATCAATAGCAGAAGAAAGAAGATTACTAGGCTCCTCAACATTATACTTTTTCATTAATTGATAATAATGTGGCGAAAAAGTTTGCCAGTTACCTAAGGTTGTTGTATTTTCAATCAACTGATCAGGCTTCCTTCTAATCGTAGCCAAGCTCGGTTGAGAATTGACAAGTGTTCCATAACCGCCAAAAACAAGCAATTTATCAGAATGTTTTTCCACTACATCATGATACTCTGATACCATGGATGATTGAATGATTGGGAACCAGTAAAGTTCTTGTCCCACACTATTTACCCAGGCCATACTCGCCAGCATTCCTACAAGTTGTAGACTATAAAAAATTCCTCTTTTTTTCAACAGTTTACGCTTATTGTAAAACAAAGGTGCATAATAAACAAAAAAGATTAAAAAGCTAATGATAATTGGGATATAGACACGTTCTACTACTCTCTGCCTAACAAATAGTGCACCGATTAGTACAAATGGAACAAGGGGGAGTAACCAGCCATAGACTTTCTTAGGCTTGAAGAACAAAAACCAGCCAACCATAACAAGAAGAAAGGTTGTCAAAATGATATTTTGGAAATAATCTTTTACCATCTGAAATACATTAAAGGAGTACTTTTCAGAGAAAGAACGTACGGATTGAATTTTTGTTAACAACTCATTGTTCAAAGCATCTTTTTCTGCAAACAACCAGTAGGTTGAAGCAGATAAGTCGTTTTCACTGACCCCCAATTCATGAAATTCCTTGGCATGCTTCTCATACTCAATCGCAGGGAAATCTCTCAAATTGGTACTTAGAGTATTCCAATTAAGGTATTCTTGAACATCTGGTCTCATTAAGGTATAAATTTTATTGGAAGCAAAGATAAGTAAAATGACAGCAGATAACAAGAATAATTCTTTTTTCTTTTTTCCTTTGATTACTTCAAAAGCTAGGAAGGGAAGCAAAAGCAATAATAAACTGGCAATAATTTGCGGCCTAATCGATAAACCTATTACAGACAAAAGCATTCCCGTTACGTATTTTCTGTCAAATAATAATAGTATCCCTGCTGTCGATAACAAGTAAGCAATTACTGAAAACGAGAAATACTTCATTAAAACCATTTGAAGCAAAACTACTAAGGGAAGTAAGAAATAATATTTCTTTCTAAAGAAGAACTCCAAATAGATACTAAAACTCAAGCAAAAACTGAGAGCTAAAAAAATAAAATAAATATTCCAATTTGTAAATAATTGTTGAAGAAATACTAAAGCAGATGATAACAAAATTCCAATATAGGGAAGCAACATATTATCACCAGATAATATGGTTTGATTGACCATGATATCATCAACCACTGGATAATCAAACCCCTTAACTACTCTATAGCCATAAAAAATAAGAAATGGTAGCAACAGCAAACCAATTCGAATCATTCTATCTGTGATTTGTTTATGGGTCATGGAAAACTCTCTCTAAAATTATGATTACTTTATATTCTATCATATTTCAATCAAAAAATCTGTTGAATCAATGCAAATCTCCCCAACCCCTCCATTTGAATTTTCCTTGGAAAACCAGTATAATGAAAGAATACTAAAATGCTAGAAGGGGAGTTAGATGAATCAATCGGTTTCAAACTTAAAATTAGCTGAGCGTGGTGCCATTATCAGCATTTTGACCTATCTATTCTTGTCTGCAGCTAAGCTAGCGACCGGACATTTGCTCCATTCATCCAGTTTGGTAGCAGATGGTTTTAATAACGTTTCAGATATTGTTGGAAATGTAGCCCTTCTCATCGGGATTCGTTTGGCTCGCCAACCGGCTGATAGAGATCATCGCTTCGGCCACTGGAAAATCGAGGATTTGGCAAGTCTCATCACTTCCATCATCATGTTTTACGTTGGCTTTGATGTTCTACGTGACACCATCCAAAAGATACTCAGCCGAGAACAAACGGTCATTGACCCACTTGGTGCGACTCTGGGAGTCATCTCTGCCATCATCATGTTCGCCGTTTATCTCTACAATACCCATCTGAGTAAGCAAGCTAAATCAAAGGCCCTCAAGGCTGCAGCTAAGGACAATCTGTCAGATGCCGTAACATCTCTTGGAACTTCTATTGCTATCCTGGCTAGTAGCTTCAACTATCCAATCGTGGATAAGTTGGTCGCTATTATCATCACCTTCTTTATCCTCAAAACAGCCTATGACATCTTTATCGAGTCATCCTTCAGCCTTTCTGATGGTTTTGATGAACACTTGCTAGAAGATTATCAAAAAGCTATCATGGAAATTCCTAAGATTAGCAAGGTCAAATCACAACGCGGTCGTACCTACGGAAGTAATATCTATCTGGACATCACACTTGAGATGAACCCAGACCTCTCTGTTTTTGAAAGTCATGAAATCGCGGATCAGGTCGAATCCATGTTATCAGAACGCTTTGGTGTCTTTGATACAGACATTCATATCGAACCAGCACCAATCCCTGAGGATGAAATCCTAGATAATGTCTATAAAAAATTGCTCATGAGAGAGCAACTGATTGACCAAGGAAATCAACTGGAAGAATTACTTGCAGAAGACTTCATTTATATCCGCCAGGACGGACATGAACTGGGAAAGGATGCCTATAAGGCTGAAAAAGAATTAACCTCTGCCATTAAAGAGCTTCAGTTAACCTCTATCAGCCAGAAAACAAAACTCATCCGATATCAAGTCGGTGATACCATTCATACCAGCATCTGGCGCCGCCACGAAACTTGGCAAAATATTTTCCATCAGGAAACGAAAATAGAAAAAGAGAGTGGGACAGAAATCGGTAATTCGTTAGAATTCGATTTCGTCGTCCAACCTCCGCACAGTTGAGTAGGGCTGTAAAAGCTGATGAAATCAGCCTAGTAGAGCCCACTCAACCACTGCGTCTTGCTCGACAATCCAACATCAAAAAGAGGCTAGGACTTTTGTCCTAGCCTCTAATTTTTTATTCTTATTTTGCTACGCTCTTAGCAAGAACGAAGTTTCCAAGTGTAGCCGAACCATTACCTGCAACAGCTGGTGTTACAATATAGTCACGTACATCAGGAACTGGTAGGTAACCATTTAGCAAGGATGTGAATTTCTCACGCACACGATCAAGCATGTGTTGTTGAGCCATAACCCCACCACCAAAGACGATAACGTCTGGTCGGAAAGTTACAGTAGCATTTACTGCAGCTTGAGCAATGTAGTAGGCTTGAACATCCCAAACAGAGTTGTTGAGTTCAATGTTTTCCCCACGAACACCTGTACGAGCTTCCAAACTTGGACCAGCTGCATAACCTTCCAAACATCCATTATGGAAAGGACAAACACCATTAAATTCTTTTTCAATATCCATTGGGTGTCTAGCCACATAATAGTGACCCATCTCAGGGTGACCAACACCGCCAATAAACTCGCCACGTTGGATAACACCTGCACCGATACCTGTACCGATAGTGTAATAAACCAAGTTTTCGATACGACCGCCGGCATTATTACGAGCAACCACTTCACCGTATGCAGAACTATTTACGTCTGTTGTGAAATACATAGGCACGTTTAGAGCGCGACGAAGAGCACCAAGCAAGTCGACATTTGCCCAGTTAGGTTTTGGAGTTGTTGTGATAAATCCGTAAGTTTTTGAGTTTTTATCGATATCGATTGGACCAAATGAACCAATGGCAAGTCCTGCAAGATTGTCGAATTTTGAGAAGAACTCGATGGTTTTATCGATTGTTTCAATAGGTGTTGTTGTAGGAAATTGTACCTTTTCTACAACGTTATAGTTTTCATCTCCGACAGCACAGACAAATTTTGTACCGCCTGCTTCCAAACTTCCGTATAGTTTTGTCATGATAAACCTCTTGTATTTATTTTCTTTATTATAGCATATTTCCAGACTGAAAATTGCTCAATATTTTAGATTTTCCTCTGTAAATTTTACCATTCAAGCAAAAACGAACAAACATGACATTTGTTCGTTTTTTTGATTTATTAAGCTTTAACTTCGATGATTGCATCTCCCTTAGCAACTGATCCAGAAGCAACTGGATTTACTGAAGCAAAGTCTGCAGTGTTTGTTACGATAACCATTGTTGTGTTATCAAGACCTGCAGCAGCAATCTTAGCTGAGTCAAACGTTCCAAGAACATCTCCAGCTTTAACCTTGTCACCTTGAGCAACTTTATGGTTGAATCCTTCACCATTCATTGAAACAGTGTCGATACCAACGTGGATCAAGATTTCAGCTCCGTTAGCTGTTCTTAGGCCATAAGCATGTCCTGTTGGGAAGACAATTGTCACTTCAGCATCAGCTGGTGCGTAAACGACATCTTCACTTGGTTTTACAGCGATACCTTGTCCCATAGCTCCGCTTGAGAATACTGGGTCATTCACATTTGAAAGAGCAACAACATCACCAACGATTGGTGTTTGGATAACGCCTTCGCTCGGTGCAACAACAGCACCAGTTACTGCTTCTTCAGCCAAACGATCTGTTTCTGCTTCAGTAACAGCACCTGCAGCTTCTTCTACTTCATCTTCATAACCAAACATGTAAGTAAGAGCGAAACCAAGTGCAAATGATACAGCTACCATAAGAAGGTATTGTAGAAGTTGTCCGTTACCAATGTAAAGCATTGTACCAGGGATGATTGTGATACCATTACCAGTACCAGCAAGTCCAAGGATAGATGCCAATCCACCACCGATTGCACCAGCAATCAATGAAAGGAAGAATGGTTTACGGAAACGCAAGTTAACCCCGAAGATAGCAGGCTCAGTAATACCTAGGAAGGCAGAAAGAGCAGCTGGGAAAGCAAGTGTTTTAAGTTTAGGATTTTTAGTTTTCACACCAACGGCTACTGTCGCAGCACCTTGAGCAGTCATGGCAGCTGTGATGATAGCGTTGAATGGGTTAGCATGGTCAGCAGCAAGCAATTGAACTTCAAGCAAGTTGAAGATGTGGTGAACACCTGATACGACGATTAATTGGTGAACTCCACCAATCAAGAAACCACCAAGTCCGAATGGCAAGTTAAGAATTGCTTTAGTTCCAATGAGAATGTAGTTTTCAACAACGTGGAAGACTGGTCCGATAACAAACAATCCAAGAATTGACATTACAAGGAGTGTTACAAACGGTGTTACCAAGAGATCAAGTACATCTGGAACAACCTTACGAACTGCTTTTTCAAACTTAGCTCCGACAACCCCGATGATGAAGGCTGGAAGAACTGAACCTTGCAAACCTACAACTGGGATAAATCCGAAGAACTGCATTGCAGTTACTTCACCACCAGACGCAACAGCCCAGGCATTTGGAAGTGAACCAGAAACGAGCATCATACCAAGAACGATACCAACAGCTGGGTTACCACCGAATACACGGAAAGTTGACCACACAACCAAACCTGGCAAGATAATAAAGGCAGTGTCTGTCAAGATCTGAGTATAAGTTGTCACATCTTCTGGAAGTGTCATTCCAAGAGCAGTCAAGAGACCACGAACACCCATGAAGAGACCAGTTGCTACGATAACTGGAATGATTGGAACGAAGACGTCACCGAAAGTACGGATGGCACGTTGGAACCAATTTCCTTGTTTAGCAGCTTCTGCTTTCATTTCAGCTTTTGTTGAAGTTGGCAAACCAAGGGCTACGACTTCATCGTACATCTTGTTTACTGTACCAGTACCAAAGATGATTTGGTATTGACCTGAGTTAAAGAAAGCACCTTGAACTTTTTCCAAGCTCTCGATAGCATCTTTGTTAATTTTCGCTTCATCTTTAACCATAACGCGAAGGCGAGTCGCACAGTGCGCAACACTGTTAACGTTCTCACGTCCACCTAAGGCTTCGATGACTTTTTTTGCAATTTCTGTATTCGTCATTTGCAAAAATCTCCTTATAAAAAATTTGTAAAATGTTTGAAAGCGATTTTATCCGCCCTACGCATATAATTCTATCATGTTTTTAAAATATGTCAAGCGTTTTGCAGAAAAAATTTTAGTATTTTAATTTTTTGATTGTTTTTGAGGTTTTTGAATAGAATATTCTTGTTAATTGCCTATTATTAAAAGGTTTTTGCTAGATAATTTTCAAAAACTTTCATATTTTCATTCATTTTCATAAAACATCGCCTTTATTTTCTGTCAATCGTTTGACATTTTTTTCTTAAATCCGATATAAAAGACTTGCTTTTTTAAAAGGAAACGTTTACTATAAAGATAGTAGAATTTATGGAGGGAATATAAATGGAATGGACAACGGAACGTCGCTACAGACGCTATGAAGATTGGACTCAAGAAGAAATCAAACAAATTCAAGAAAATATGGCTCAGTCTCCATGGCATACAAGCTATCACATCGAACCAAAGCAAGGTCTTTTAAACGATCCAAATGGTTTTTCTTATTTCGATGGCAAGTGGGTTGTCTTTTACCAAAACTTCCCCTTCGGAGCCGCTCATGGTTTAAAATCTTGGGTGCAACTTGAAAGTGATGATTTAGTTCATTTTTCAGAAACTGGAGTTAAAGTTCTACCTGATACTCCACTAGATAGCCACGGTGCCTACTCTGGTTCTGCTATGCAGTTTGGCGATCAATTGTTCCTATTTTATACAGGAAATGTCCGTGATGAAAACTGGATCCGTCACCCTTATCAGATTGGTGCCTTAGTGGACAAGGATGGCAAGATTAAAAAAATTGATAAAATCTTGATTGACCAACCTACTGATGCTACTGACCACTTCCGAGATCCACAGATTTTTAACTTTAAAGGCCAATACTACGCTATCGTCGGTGGTCAGGACTTGGAGAAAAAAGGTTTTGTTCGTCTCTATAAGGCTATCGATAATGATTATACAAACTGGCAAGAAGTTGGTGACCTTGACTTCAACAATGACCGCACTGCTTATATGATGGAGTGCCCAAATCTTGTCTTTGTCGGAGAACAACCTGTCCTTCTTTACTGCCCACAAGGTTTGGATAAAAAGGTTCTTGACTATGACAATATCTATCCAAATATGTATAAAATCGGTGCTTCCTTTGACCCAGAAAATGCTCGTATGGTAGATGTGTCTGAACTTCACAATCTTGATTATGGATTTGAAGCCTATGCCACTCAAGCCTTCAATGCCCCTGATGGACGTGCCCTTGCTGTTAGTTGGCTTGGTTTACCAGATGTGTCTTATCCATCTGATCGCTTTGATCACCAAGGAACTTTCTCATTGGTCAAAGAATTAACTATTAAAGATGGAAAACTCTATCAGTATCCTGTAGCAGCCATCAAGGACCTCCGTGCTTCAAAAGAGGAATTTTCAAATCGATTTGAAACTAAGAACACCTACGAACTTGAACTAAACTTAGAGGCTAATAGCCAAAGTGAAATCATCCTTCTTGCTGATAAAGACGGCAAGGGGCTCTCTATCAATTTCGATCTTGTCAATGGCCAAGTAACCGTTGACCGCAGTCAAGCAGGTGAGCAATATGCTCAAGAATTTGGAACTACTCGCTCATGTCCAATTGATAACCAAGCCGCTACTGTAAATATCTTCATCGATAATTCAGTCTTTGAAATTTTCATTAATAAAGGAGAAAAAGTATTTTCTGGTCGTGTCTTCCCACATGAGAACCAAAATGGAATCGTGATTAAATCTGGAAACCCAACTGGAACATACTACGAATTAGAATATGGTCGCAAAACTAACTGATGTCGCAAAATTAGCTGGCGTCAGCCCTACTACTGTTTCACGTGTCATCAACAAAAAGGGTTATCTGTCAGAAAAAACCATTCAAAAAGTCAATGATGCTATGCGTGAGCTGGGCTATAAACCCAACAACCTAGCTCGCAGTCTTCAAGGTAAATCAGCCAAGTTAATCGGTTTGATTTTCCCTAAAATCAGCCATATTTTCTATGCTGAATTGATTGATAAATTGGAACACGAACTCTTCAAAAAAGGTTACAAGACCATCATCTGTAATAGTGAACACGATTCGGAAAAAGAACGCGAATACATCGAAATGTTAGAAGCTAACCAGGTGGACGGTATCATTTCGGGAAGTCACAACCTTGGGATTGAGGACTACAATCGCGTGACGGCTCCAATCATTTCATTCGACCGTAACCTATCTCCAGACATTCCTGTTGTTTCTTCTGATAACTATGCTGGCGGAGTCCTAGCCGCTCAGACCTTGGCTAAAACCGGAGCCAAATCGATCATCATGATTACAGGTAATGACAATTCCAACTCTCCAACTGGTCTTCGTCATGCAGGTTTCGCTTCGATCTTACCAAAGGCTCCTATTATCAATGTTTCCAGTGATTTTTCTCCTCTTCGTAAGGAAATGGAAATCAAAAATATCCTAACCAAACAAAAACCCGACGCCATCTTTGCATCGGATGATTTGACAGCTATCCTCATTATCAAAATCGCCCAGGAGCTTGGTATCTCTGTTCCTGAACAGCTTAAGGTGATTGGCTATGACGGAACTTATTTCATTGAAAATTTCTATCCTCACCTCACTACCATTAAACAACCTATGGAAGAAATTGCTCGCCTGACAGTTGATTTACTACTGCAAAAAATTGAAGGCAAAGAGGTTGCCACAACAGGTTATTTCTTACCCGTTAGTCTCTTACCAGGTAAAAGTATTTAAGCACAAGAAAACTCAGACTGTTTTAGTCTGAGTTTTTTATGATCTTAAATGTTTCAAAAGTGTTTGGGCTTTTTCTAAATTAAAGGTTTTTTCAGCAATCAAGCTTTCTACCAACTTAGGCACTTCTACCTCTGTAGCTCCTGCAAGGAGGGCTAGAGACTTCGCTTGAAGTTTCATGTGTCCATGCTGAATCCCTGTACTGACCAGAGCTTTAAGAGCTGCAAAGTTTTGGGCGAGACCAATTGAAACGATAATTTGAGCCAATTCTTTGGCGGATGGATGGCCTAACAACTCATGACTGATGACGACTCGAGGATTGAGACCAATCGAACCACCTTTGGTAGCAACAGGCATGGGCATAGTCAGATCACCAATGAGTTCTTCTGTTTCCAAATCCATAGTCCAACGACTGAGACCTTTATAGCTACCATCATGACTTGCATAGGCATGAGCTCCTGCTTCAATGGCACGCCAGTCATTTCCAGTCGCAATCAAGAGGGCATCAATCCCATTAAAAATTCCCTTGTTGTGAGTAGCTGCTCGATAAGGATCTGCTTGAGCAAACTGGCTGGCTAAAACCATTTTTTCTGCCAGTTCACGCGCTTCATCTTTTTGGCGACTCAAATATCGAAAGGCGATGCGGCAGGTTGCAGTTACTAATGAATCTGTTGCGTAGTTGGATAGAATCCCCATTAAACTTTGCCCTTGGCTCAGAGCTTCTAGACTAGGTTTTAAAGCCTCCAACATGGTATTAAGCATGTTAGCTCCCATGGCTTCTTGAGTATCCACATGAAGATAAACCACTAAAAAGTCCGACTCACCAGAAATAAATTCAACTCTTAAATCACGAGCGCCACCACCACGTTTGACAATAGATGGATAGGCTTGATTTGCTTGTTCGAGTAGCTCTGCTTTCTGACTCAAAATAGCCTGACATGCTTTATCCCTATCTGGAACCTGATAAAGAGCTACCTGACCAATCATTTGGCGTTGATGAACCTGAGCAGTAAAGCCACCCGCACGTTTGATAATCTTACTAGCAAAACTAGCCGCAGCAACGACAGATGGCTCTTCGGTCACATAAGGAACGGTGTACTCTTGACCATTTACCAGTACTTCTGGCACTACTGAGTAGGGTAGTGAGAAAGTCCCCACTACATTTTCACTCAGTTGGTCCGCAACTGCTATACTAAGATTTTCATTTTGCTCAAGACTTTCTTGGGCTTCCATAGAAGTAAGCGCCTGAGACTTAACGAACTCAAGGCGCTCTTGAATTGATTTTTTAGCAAATCCATTCCAATTTTTTTTCATTATTTTTCAACCTTGCTGTAGCGACGTTGGTGTTCTACAATCTCAACCAGAGCATAGTCCTGTCCTTCATAGCCTGACATGGTTGCAGAACCTGACTCATCCAAGTTTGCTTCCTCAAAGAAGATTCGTTCATAATCAGCTACGCTCAATGCTTGACGCTGGTCTAGCAATTCTAAGCGATTTTTCTGCAATTGCTGTTCATAGCCTTCAACCAATTCCACACTGAAGAACTCAGATACAGCACCACTACCGTAGCTATAGAGAGCAATCTTGTCTCCTGCTTTAAGACTATCAGAATTTTCAAGAAGAGACAAGAGACCTAAGAAGAGTGAACCTGTATAAATGTTCCCAACTTTTTGGCTATAAATAATAGATTCATCAAAGTGCTTTTGAAGCAAGTCCTTCTTCTCTTGAGGCAAGGATTTGTCGAGAATTTTCTTCAAACCCTTGAGAGCTAGCTTCGGATAAGGTAAGTGGAAACATACAGCCTCAAAATCGTTCAAATTACAGTCATAACGCTTTTGATACTCTTCCCAAGTCGTTTTTAAACTATCAAGATATTGTTGCGTTGAGTAAACCCCATTTACAAATGGTGTTGTCGAATAGTTTGGACGCCAAAAATCCATGATATCACGAGTTTGTGCAACATTATCATTGTTGAAAATCATCACACGTGGATTTTGGCTAATCAACATAGCAACACATCCTGCACCTTGAGTTGGTTCTCCAGGAGTTTCGACACCATATCTTGCAATATCACTAGCAAGCACCAGAACCTTTGATTTAGGAGAATTTTCTACATGTAACTTAGCATAGTGAAGAGCCGCAGTTGCACCATAGCAAGCTTCCTTGATTTCAAAACTACGAGCAAAAGGTTGAATCCCAAGTAAACCGTGTACAAAGACAGCTGCAGCTTTACTCTGGTCAATCCCAGACTCTGTCGCTACGATAACCATATCAATCTCTTGCTTCTCTTCTTCAGTCAGGATAGAATTCCCTGCACTAGCAGCCAAGGTAACAATATCCTCTGTTAAAGGAGCGATACTCAATTCTTTTAAAAGGAGTCCTTTACTCAATTTTTCAGGATCAATTCCTCGGGTTTCTGCTAAATCTTGTAATTTCAAAACGTATTGACTGGTCGCAAAACCAATCTTATCAATACCGATTGTCATATTTACCTCTATTTTTATCATTCATTGTAAAAATTCGTTCACCTCTATTTTATCACAATTGAAGTCAAATGAGCGAAAAAAGACTTGATTCCCCAAATCAAGTTCATTTCCATCGGAGCATCCATATTCTTTCAGCCACTCTACCCACGAAAAAATCGAGTCTTAGCTAGCTCGATTCTTTTTGAGATAATGATACAATTTCAACAGAACTGTCCCACTGGCCATTCCAATGGAGATAACGAGAGCCAACATCATGACTAACATGGCACTAGAAATGGCATGGCCGTAGTCACCTGTAACGAAGAAGGAAGTGGTTCGATAGGACAGATAACCTGGCACTAGTGGTGCCAGAATAGCTAGGGCAAAAACCACTGCTGGAGTTTTGTAGAGAATACTCATAATCTGGCTAACACAAGAACCAATCACCGCAGCAATAAAGGTCGCCAAAATAACATTAGTTGGCTCCTTGAGTATTAGATAGAGCAGCCAGATTGACATTCCCAAAACTCCGCCAGGAATGAGCATGGAACGTTGGACGTTTAAAACGATTAAAAAAGTGATAATAGCTAGCAGACTAGCTAGAGCCTGCAATAAAAATGTTGTTAGAGTCATATTAGTTCATGAGTAGGAGGGCGACAGAGGTGCCTGCCCCTAAGGCAAGGGTAACCAGCAAGGATTCAAACATCTTGCTCATACCAGAGTTAATGTGATTGGTCATAATATCTCTAACAGCATTGGTCAGAGCAATTCCCGGTACAAACGGCATGACCGCACCTGCAATGACCAAATCAGCTGTCGAAGGAAAGCCAGAATAGCGCGCCCAAAATTGTGCAATCAAACCAAAAACAAGAGCACCTGCAAAAGCTGTCATAAAGGGAATACGAATAAATTTTTCTACGTAAAGAGAACAGGTGAAAGCAAATATGGTTGCCACTCCTGCACCAATGGCATCGTAGACATTCCCCCCGAACATGATTGAAAAGAAAGGAGCACTAAAGGTCGCCGCAACCGTCAATTGAACATTGGTATAAGGTGAGGGCTTGGTATTCAATTCTTTGAGTCGGATAAAGGCTGTCTCCAAATCAAGCTGCCCTGATACAAGCTGCCGTGAAATCTGATTGACATCGCAAACCTTCTCGATATTATAGGAAGAGGAAGTCACTCGTTTCATTCGAGAGATATTTGTGTTCTCAATGGAGAAAAAAATGGCTGCAGGCATGGCCAAAACATTACAATCCATAATGCCTTGTGAATGCGCAATCCGAATCATAGTATCTTCGACACGATAAATTTCAGAGCCATTGCGAAGCAGAATCGTTCCTGCTAGCATAATGAGATCAATAACTGCGTTCAGTTTTCTTGATTCGTCCATGTTCCCCTCCTTTTTAAACTTCTTTTATTTTATCATAAATTTTAAGGAAAAAAAATCTTTGCCACAAAAACTGTGACAAAGATTGATTAGTGATCACCATTATGATTCTCAGACGGAACATTAGATGATGGAGCTGTAGTAGTTTGAGGTTCTCTAATCTGTGGCGAAGTCTCTCCACGATTTGGATTTACTTGTAAAGGATTTGTTGTTGTCGTAGTTGTTTTCGGCTTATAGATAGAAATCTTAATCCGAGTTTTATTCAAATCTACACCTTCACCTGGTTTTGGACTTTGACTAACTACAGTCTCTTCAGCAGTTCCTTCAGGAGCTGTTGAGACCTCTACCACTTCAATATTAGCCTCTTTTACACCTACAATCTGAATCAAGTTATTCTTGGTAAATTCAAGGCTTGATCCAATATAACTTGGCATAGGAACAGTTGTTACCTTCTTGGCTACTGTCAAAGTAATCTCTGTCGCCTTACTGAGATCATAAGTGGTTCCTTCTGACAAACTCTGTTTCATAACAAGGCCTGCCTCTGTTTCACTTGATTCTTCTTCTACAACTTTAATGAGATTTTCAGGGACTTTTTTCCCTTTCAGTTCTGCTATGACGTCCGTAGATTTGCGTCCAACATAGTTTCCAATCTTAAACGATTGCTGACCTGAAGAAATAATAAGATTGACTTTAGTCCCTTCCTTGCGAGCTGAACCAGCATTTGGATCTGTTCGAATAACTCGGCCTTCTTCTACTGTATCACTAGCTTCAGACTTCTCTTCACCAATTTCAAAATTAGCTTTTTTAAGTTTTTCCTTAGCTTCAGCTACAGTTTGTCCTGCAACATTTGGAATTTCAACAGTTGCTGGTGTTTTCGATACAATCCAAAAGAGAGAAGCTAAAACAAGTATAAAGCTGGCTAAAAGCACCAAATATCTCGCTTTAAAACGACGCTTCTTGACTGGTTTTGCAACAGCTTCTTTACCCGGTGCCTTTTTAGCCGGATTTTGGCTCTGTGGAGCTTCTTCCTTCGGTTGCACTTTAGGAATCGCTGTTAAGGTAGACTGTGACATTTTCGGTAAAGTTTTTGTATCAACTTTACTCGTATCTTCAAATACTAACTTTGGTTCATTTCGACGGTTATAAGAAAGGCTGCTCAATAAGTCAACATACATCTCTGAGACAGTTTGATAACGGTCTGTTAACTTTTTAGCTGTCGCTTTTATAACTACGTTTTCCAAGGATTGTGGTACTGATGGATTTTCAGCAATGACAGAAGGAAGTGGTTTTTGGAAATGTTGAAGTGCAATGGTCACAGCACTATCACCATCATAAGGAATATGACCTGTCAACATTTCGAAAAAGATAATTCCCATTGCATAAATATCACTCTGTATGGTCGCTTTAGAACCACGCGCCTGCTCAGGTGATAGATAATGAACAGAACCCAACATGGAGTTGGTCTGTGTCAAACTAGTTTCTGCAAAGGCCACTGCAATCCCAAAGTCAGTCACTTTTGCAGTTCCATCAGGAGTCAAGAGTATATTTTGAGGTTTTAAATCTCGGTGAATAATCCCCTTTGCATGCGCTAAACGCATCGCCAAGAGAATTTGACCCATGATACGAACAGCTTCCTCGTTTGATAGAGGGTAGTGTTCTTTGATATAGCGTTTGAGGTCAAGCCCAGCTACATATTCCATAGCTAGGTACTGTTGACCGTCTTCTTCACCGATATCCGTAATTCGAACGATATGAGGATGATCTAGGTCTGCCATCGCACGCGCTTCACGCTGAAAACGTGCAACAGCGATAGGGTCCGTCTGATAGTTGGTCCTTAGGACCTTCACAGCAACCTCTTCCCCATCAAGAATCAAATCTTTGGCCAGGTAGACATCTGCCATTCCTCCACGGCCAATTTGTTTGATAATCCGATATCGTCCGGCAAATATCTTGCCGATCTGGATCATTTTGATTCCTCCTCAATCGCAATCAAGGCAACCGTGATGTTGTCAAGCCCTCCGGCATTGTTTGCAAAACGTACTAAGGTTGCCGCCTTGTCTTCAAGTGAAATATCACTTGTCACGATGTCATAGATTTCACTTCCTGAAATCATGTTGGTTAGACCATCACTATTTATAACGATATAGTCACCCGGTTCCAAGCTCATGATCCCTAAATCAGGTTGAATCTCATCCTTTTGTCCAATAGACTGAGTAATGATATTTTTTTGTGGATGCGCTTCAGCTTCTTCAGGTGTTAATTGACCTGCCTTGAGCAACTCATTAACTAATGAATGATCATTCGTTAATTGGTGGTACTCTTCCCCACGAATCAAGCCAATACGAGAATCACCAATATGAGCATAGATAGCTTGATTATCAATGATTGCAAGGGCTTCTAGAGTTGTCCCCATTCCTTTATATGCTTCATCACGCCCCAATTGATAAATCTTTTGATTTTCAATTTCTAGGTGTTCTGCAAACCATTCTCGAACTTCATTCACAGTGTCAATCTGAGTATCTACCCAGGCAGCACCTAAATCCGTTACCGCCATCTCACTGGCAATATTACCCGCTCGGTGTCCTCCCATCCCGTCAGCCAAGATGATCATCGTGCGACCGGCACGGTTGACAAAAAGATTGACATAGTCTTGATTATTTGTACGTTTCTGACCCACATCTGTTAATAATGAAATCTCCATTGTGTCAGTTCCTTCCTAATTGGATATCTTGCGAAATTGGCTGATAAAGAATCCATCACTTCCATACAATTCAGGAGTAATGAGGATACAACCATCTTTCAGAATATCCTTGCATTCGTGTTCTAGTTTAACCTGCTCGAACTCGGGATGGCTTTCTAAAAATGCTTGAACAACTTGAAAGTTCTCCTCAGAGACAATAGTGCAGGTACTATAAGTTATTATACCACCTTTACGTAGCGTTTGACAAACACTACCTAATATTTCCAGCTGAATTTCCTGTAATGATGCGAAATCAGCAGTGTCTTTGTTGTATTTGATATCAGGTTTCCGACGCAAAAGTCCAATCCCTGAGCAAGGGGCATCGACTAGAATTTTATCAAATTGATCCTTGCCAAAAAACTCATGCACTTTTCTGGCATCCAGTTTTTGTGTTTGTACACGGTCTGCTAGGCCTAAACGCTCTGCATTCTCTTGAATCAACGTGAGTTTATGGTCGTAGAGATCCAAAGCCGTTACTTGACCTGTCGTCAGAAAAGAAGCCATATGGGTTGTTTTCCCACCAGGAGCGGCACAGGCATCCAAAACCTGCTCGTCTCCTTGCAAATCTAGTGTCGGAGCCACCAACTGACTAGACTCATCTTGAATAGTAATAGCACCTTCTACAAACAAGTCATGACCAGCAAAATGCCCCTGCTCTTTGACCAAACCTGCAGCCGACAAAATGGAATCACTTGCACCAAGCATTTTTTTGATTTCCTCTTTTCGACTCAAATCTATCACCCGGATACTGGCTTTATTGCGTTGCAAAAGACTCTCAAAAATCGCTTGCGCTCGCTCTTCTCCATACTCTTCCTTGAGCTTAGAAACTAACCATACTGGCAAAGAGTAGGCGATAGAATCACGCTTGTTCTTACGTTTGATACTAGCAATATCTGGCAACCCTTCTCGCAAGATACGGCGCAGAACAGCATTGATTAATTTTTCACTACCTTTTTTGCGACTTTTAGCAATTTCAACCGCTTCATGAACCACTGCATGGTCAGGCAACTTATCCAGGTATTGGAGTTGATAAACGCTCATGAGAAGCAAAACATAGAGCCAGCTGTCTAGCTTGTCTCTATCCTCGATAAAGTGAGAAACGTACCACTCTAGTGTAAGTTTTCGTGCTACAGTTCCATAGACCAGCTCTGTCACCAAGCCCTTATCTGCTGCTAACAGTTGACTTCCCTTGAGGTGTTTATTTAAGGCGATATTGGAGTATGCTTGATTGACAAGGACGTCCTCTAGCACCTCCAAGGCTAAACTTCTAGCCGTTTCTACTTTAATCACCAAATCGTTCTCCTACTGTCAAAGTTCGTCCCACACCGTTGAGGAAGGAAGCAATGTCCATCTTAGGTTTCCCTGCTGGTTGAACTTGTTTGAGAGACAGGGATCCTTCAGCCGTTGCGACAATCAATTCTTTCTTACCGATGGAGAGAATCTCACCTGGAGTTCCTTGACCTTCTACTGGCAGGGCTTCATAAATCTTAAATCGATCTCCTTTAAGGAAGGTATGGGCAACAGGCCATGGATTCATCCCACGGATTTGGTTAAAGAGTTGACGGTTGGTCTTGTTCCAATCCAACTTTTCTTCCTCAGGTTTGATATTTGGAGAAAATGTAACCTGGTTTGGATCTTGCGGTTCTGGCTGAATTTCACCAGCTAAATAAGCAGGAAGAGTATCCAAAAGCAAATCACGACCAACAATCGCCAATTTTTCAAACAAGGTTCCGACATTATCCTCATCTGTAATGGGAATGCTACGACGGGAAATCATATCTCCTGCATCCATTTCCTTGACCATTTCCATAATGGTCACTCCTGCTTCCTTATCACCTTGAATCAAGGCATAATGGATAGGAGCTCCACCACGGTGCTTTGGAAGAAGGGAAGCATGAACGTTGACTGCAAAATCCATGCTATCAAGGAGTTTACTTGGGAGAAATTGTCCAAAAGCTGCAGTCACAATCCCATCAGCACCCAAATTCATGATTGCTTCCATCTCTGGACTACCCGATAATTTTTCGGGTTGGTAGATAGGAAGTCCTGCTTCTTTGGCAGCTTGTTTAACTGGGGTTTCCTGGATAACTTTTTTACGGCCGACGGCACGGTCTGGCTGAGTTACAACCGCTATAATCTCATAGCGATCATCTGTCAAAAGACCCTTTAAAACGGTCGCTGAAAACTCGGGAGTTCCCATAAAGATTAGTTTTGTCATCTTTTCTCCTTTTATAAAAATTGCTGCGGTTCGTGGTCAATACTGAGACGAAGCTCGCTATTTTCCCGTTCTTGAGTTAGAGCCAAGACCTGATTCAGGGCTGAAGCTAACTCATCTTCTAACCGATATTTAATTAAAATCTGATAATGGTAGAGGTTATGGGTGCGTGCGATAGGTTTAGGAGTTGGTCCAAGGATGATACAAGCATCCGATAAACCTGACCTCAAAATCTCCATGACTTCATAAGCACGTTTGACGACCTCTTCTTCCTTCTTGTGAGAGAGGGTAATTCCAATTGTAAAATAATAAGGTGGATAACCCAACTGACGTCTGATGCCCATTTCATAGGCATAAAAACCTTCGTAGTCCTGTTCCTTGGCAAAACGAATGGCATAATGATTAGGATTATAGGACTGAATCAAGACCTGACCTGCCTTTTCAGCACGACCGGCACGACCGGCTACCTGGGTCAAGAGTTGGAAAGTCCTCTCAGAAGAACGGAAATCAGGCAGATTCAAGGCTGTATCCGCATTAAGAACTCCGACAAGGGTTACATTTGGAAAATCCAATCCCTTGGCAATCATCTGGGTCCCTAGCAATATGTCCGCTTCACCATTGCCAAATTGTTCAAGTAGAGCTTGGTGACTGCCCTTTTTACGAGTTGTATCCACATCCATGCGTAGAATGCGTGCCTCTGGAAAGAGTTCAGCCAGCTCATCATAGGCCTTCTGAGTTCCTGTCCCGTAATAACGAATGCTGCGACTCTGACAGTTTGGACAAACATGGGGGATTTCCTTAGAAAAACCACAATAATGACAGTTCATCGTCTTGGTATCCATGTGCAGCGTCAGAGAAATATCGCAGTTCGGACAGGTATCCACGGTCCCACATTCCCGACACATGACAAAACTTGAATAACCACGGCGATTGAGCATGAGAACAACCTGCTCTTTTTTATCCAGTCGATCTTGAATGGCCTCAATCAGTGGTGGTGTAAAGTTAGATGTTTCATTTTGCCCGATATGGTCCCGAAAGTCAATCACTTGAACTTCAGGAATACTGGCTAAAGGATTGGCCCTTTGCGTCAGGCGGAGATGTTGATAAACACCCTTGCTAGCACGCGCACGGCTTTCTAGACTCGGTGTTGCAGAACCAAGGACTAGAGCAGCTTGATTGTACTGAGCTCTTAAAATGGCCACATCTCTAGCATGATAACGAGGATTGCTGTCTTGCTTGTAGGTGGCCTCGTGCTCCTCATCGATAATGATTACCCCTAGATTTTTCAAAGGTGCAAAAATGGCAGACCTAGCACCAACAACTACCTGGGCTTCTCCTCGCTCCACCTTGCGCCATTCGTCGTACTTTTCACCATTGGATAAACCTGAATGGAGAATGGCTACTTTATCACCAAAACGAGCAATGAAACGCTCTGTCATTTGAGGTGTCAAAGAGATTTCTGGGACTAAAACGATAGCTGTTTTCCCCATATCCAAGGTTCCTTGGATAATCTGCAAGTACACCTCCGTTTTCCCACTTCCTGTAATTCCTTGTAGAAGAAATGGAGGATGTTCTTTCCCAATTGCTCCAACAACCGCCTCACAGGCTTCTTTTTGTTCTGGATTTAACTCTAGGGCTTGATTCGATTCAATTCCTTCAAAGTAGGCAGCTGAACGTTGGACTTCCTTTTGCACGATGGTGATAGCACCATGTTCCACAAAGAAGTTAACTTGCTCGCGTGAGTAATGTTCTAACAAATCAGCCAAAGGAACTGTTTCAGGATGTGCTAATAAATATTCTCGCAGTTCCAATTTCTTCTTGGCACGATTTGAGATTTCTAGTTTTTCTAATTTGTCAAGATTGACTTCAACCCAAGACTGCGTTTTAACCTTCTTCTGGTCTACAGCCTGATACTCTAGTTTCAAGAGCCCTTTTCGAGTCAACCTCATCATCTCAGCTTGCTTTTCTAGGTCGAGAGATGAAAATGCTAAGGAGTCCTGCGAACCAAACAAACGATGTCTGTCTTCTTGATTCAAGCCTTCCAGAGGATAGAGGATCTTATCATAGCTAGAGTTCAAAAACCCAGGAAGCATAGCTTTAAGAATGGAAATTTTATAAGAGAATACTGACTTACGTAGTTCTTCAGCTAACCAGAGCTGTTCCTCCGTTAAGACAGGAGAAAAGTCCAGCACTTCGGCAATCTCTTTCAAGTCATCGTCTGCCACTTCCGTATCATTTTCTTGTTCCATTCCAAGTACTATCCCTTGAATCAAGCGATTGGCCTTTCCAAATGGAACGTGGACTCGCATGCCGACTTCCAACATATCTTTAAATTCTTCAGGAATCTTGTAACTATAGGGTTGGTCCGTCTGCATCAAAGGAACATCGACAATAATTTTTGCAATAGCCATATCCTCACCTCCTTCTCTTCTTAAATCGTTTCAATTGATTGAGTATTCTTGCAATAGAAAAAATAAGATTGAGTCCCCCCAACCTTAAATTTTTTCACCTTCTTCTTTTTCTTTCGCGATTTGCTCTTTGATTTTCTTTTCTTCTTCTTCTCTCAAGCGTCTTTCTTCTTCGATACGACGACGAACTGCTTCGCGTTTCCCTTCTGGATCTGGATGGATGGTTACATTCCCAGATTCAATTTCTTCCAAAGCACGAAGAGTTGATTTTTCAGATTTGAATTCTTGTGTTGGAGGTGCTCCTGCTTCTAATTCATGAGCACGTTTTGCTAACAAAATTACGAGTGAATATTTTGATGGTACCTTATCAAGCAAGGTATCAATAGAGGGTTTAAGCATCATTTGTTTGTACCTGTTTTCTATAGTTTATCGAATAGTCGGAGACTTTGGTAGCATATCCTGATAGTGACCGATGACACGATCGACACGGAAATGTTCAGCTTCAATAACACGTTTGACACGTTCTGCAGCAAGAGGAACATGATCATTGACAATGGCGTAGTCGTACTCACGCATCAGAGCAATTTCTTCTTTGGCTTTTTCGATACGTTGGGCAATCACTTCTGCGCTATCCGTACCACGGCCTACGAGACGGTCTTGCAATTCTTCTAAATCTGGCGGTGTCAAAAAGATAAAGACTGCATCTGGAACTTTTTTCTTGACCTGAAGAGCTCCTTGCACTTCAATTTCAAGGAAGACGTCAATACCTTTATCAAGCGTTTCATTGACATAAGTCAGAGGAGTTCCATAGTAGTTTCCTACATACTCTGCATACTCTAACATTTGTCCTTGACGGATCAATTCTTCAAATTCTTCACGCGTACGGAAGAAATAGTCAACTCCGTCTACTTCACCTGGACGTTGAGCCCGTGTTGTCATCGATACAGAATATTGGAATTGATTTTCAGAACTCTCAAAAATTTCTCGTCTAACCGTTCCTTTTCCAACTCCAGAAGGACCTGAAAAAACGATTAGTAAGCCACGGTCTGCCATGATGTCTCCTTTGGATAGTTTGTGAAATGACTCGAAAATTCATCAGAATTCACAGTGTAAAGCCATTTCTGCTTACTACAATCTTTCTATCTAGTGTAACAAAAAAGCAGTAATTTTTCAACTGCTCTTTCTTATTTATTTTGCATAATCAACTGCACGAAGTTCACGAATCACGGTTACCTTGATATTTCCTGGGTAATCGAGGTTGCTTTCGATTTTCTCACGAACTTTGTGAGCTAAGATTGTGACCTTGTCGTCCTTGATTTGACCTGGGTTCACCATGATACGGATTTCACGACCGGCCTGAAGGGCAAAGCTATTTTGAACACCTTCAAAGCTATTCGCGATTTCTTCTAAATCATGGAGACGTTTGATGTAGCTTTCAAGCGATTCGCTACGAGCTCCTGGACGGGCTGCACTTAAGGCATCCGCTGCAGCAACGAGAACTGCGATCACACTTTCAGGCTCTACATCACCGTGGTGACTAGCAATTGTGTTAATCACGACTGGATGTTCTTTATACTTGCGAGCCAATTCTGTACCAATCTCAACGTGGCTACCTTCTACTTCTCGATCAATGGCTTTACCGATATCATGAAGGAATCCTGCACGACGGGCAAGGGCTGCATTTTCACCAAGTTCGCTAGCCATGATACCAGCCAACTTAGCCACTTCGATGGAGTGACGCAAGACATTTTGTCCATATGAAGTACGGAACTGCAAGCGACCCATAATCTTCATCAAGTCAGGGTGAAGGTTAGGCGCACCAATTTCATAGGCTGCGGCTTCACCATATTCACGAATTCTATTGTCAATCTCTTGACGGTTTTTCTCAACCAACTCTTCGATACGAGCTGGATGAATACGTCCATCTTTAAGCAAGGTTTCCATCGTCATACGGGCAATCTCACGGCGGATAGGATCAAAACCTGACAAGGTTACCACTTCTGGCGTATCATCAATGATGACATCAACCCCTGTCAAACTTTCAAAGGTACGAATATTACGACCTTCACGACCAATGATACGACCTTTCATGGTATCATCAGGCAGATGCACTGTTGAGTTGGTAGACTCAGCTACATACTCACCTGCAATTCTCTGCATAGCTTGGGACAAAATATCCTTAGCAAGCTTATCAGAACGTTCCTTGACTTCTTGCTCCGCCTCACGAATGCGACTAGCAATTTCCTTGCTCAAGTCTTCCTCTGTTTGAGCTAAGATAATGTCTTTTGCCTCTGACTGGGTCAGACTTCCGACACGCTCAAGTTCAGCTTGCTTTTGTTTTTCAATTTCCTCTAGTTGCTCTTCACGTGCATCAAGGTTTTTTGCTCTATCAGAAATACTTTGTTCTTTTTGTTCAAGTGCTTTTTCTTTGTTCGTCAAATTATCGTCTTTACGGTCAAGGCTCGTAGCTCTCTCCGTCAAACGACTTTCGATTTGCTTGAGTTCTTGACGCTCTGACTTAAATTCGGCGTCCACTTCTTCGCGGTATTTTCTGGCTTCCTCTTTAGCCTCCAATAGTGCTTCTTTTTTAAGGGATTTGCTTTCGCTTTTAGCTTCATTGAGTAATAAATCCGCTTCGCGCTCAGCTTGTCCTCGTAAATTAGTTGCTTCTTGTTCAGCATTTAAAAGCATCAACTCTGCAGCCTCTTGTGATGATTTCATCTTGACTGAGATGCTGACATATCCAATGACTAAACCAATGATGACGGCAAAAACAACTATAACAATCGCCATAATTTCCATGTTTTTACCTCAATTTATTTGTTTATCCGAATGACATGCATTCTTATACATTTTACCACAAAAAACTATTTTTAACAAACCTTAAATGGAAGATATTTTGGTCTTTTTTTGAGTCAATATCTTCATTTTCCTTAGTAAAATAAGCTTCTTAAACCTTACTATTTTTTAAAAGAAATTTTTGCAAAAAACTAAAAAAAGCCTACCTCACAGTAGACTTAGTTCGATTCGATTCTGATCGGCACTCGGCCAAAATTTTGCTCTGCGATACTCGGGTGTCCTAGTTGGTAAATCCGGTCTGCCTTTTGGGTTATGGCATCCCAGGGTTCTTTACCGATTCGGCTAACAAGCTGGACTTGTCCTTTCAAATCTTTAAGGTGTTGTCTACCTTTTTCGGTAAAACCAAGGACGTGAATACCTTCTGGCAAGTCACTTTCTCTGGCCTGCACCAAGATATAGGTCAAGAGGCGTCTGACACGCGCCTTGGTGTACCGCTTGGTAGCCACTAACTCAACCAATTTCTCTACAGATTGGGCTGTCTTGATGGCATCCTTAATACGCACTGCCATTTCCTGATTAATCTGATAAATGCTAGTTAGGTCTGGATTTGACAAGATTTGATAGCGTAAAAGTGGAAAATAATCTTCCCAACTCACCTTACTAGCTTGCTCAAAGAGGGCAACAGATGGCATAAAGCGTTCTAAGAAATCTTGGTCTGATTGATGCTGACGAATAGCTGTCGCCGAAGCAAAGTCAACATCCTTATCCACAGAATGATAGCCTGCACCTTGACGTTTAATTGGATGAAGTTTGATGTTTCGTCTCGCGACTGCCTTGGCATAGGCAAGAGCTAAGACATGATTGGGCGTATCACCCGAAAAATCAAGACCTGCAAATTCCTTCCACATGGCTTGGGTTTTCTGAGGGTAGGAGAGTGAATCAGGTAGATTGTCCACAAAATTCTCCATCTCTTGACCACACTCTGCGTATAAGTTAGCAATTTTCTGGTAATCTAGAACTTCCTCTGTCCCAAAAACTAGGCTGTCAATTCCTAACTGCGCCAAGATGTCTACTGCTCCTTGTCCAAAGAAATCCGCTGCCTGAACACTGACTAAAAAGGGCAATTCTACAACTAAGTCCGCTCCATTCTCTAGTGCCATTTGAGCCCGTGTCCACTTGTCCACGATAGCAGGCTCGCCTCGTTGCACGAAGTTCCCAGACATGGCCACAATTTTCAACGCATCTGCCTGTTCTAGCAGGTATTTGTGGCCATTATGAAAAGGATTGAACTCCGCGATAATACCTGTAATGGTCATGATGTTCTCCCTTTCTAATGACGAAATCTACGATACCACTCAGGCAATCTCCCTCTCCAGTTAAGCCATTGTTTTTCTCCTACTGGAAGGATTTCTGCTAGTTGTTCATTACTATAATTCTTTTGTAGTTCAGGATAAGCTATCAACATCGTTGGTCTATGGCATCCGGCAACCGTCATTGGCCATGTTCCATACATTAGCATATGTCGGATATCATCCTCCGATTTTATTTCATTTACTAACATATCAAAAAGTTTCTTAGACATATCGTAAACAACTAACTCTGAAAATACGGTGCCTTCTTCCTGAACATAAAAATATTGCCCATCTTTTTCCCAAAGCGTTCCATTTTGACGGATACGATTAAACTTTGAAACTTCTTCCCAAGAATATTTTGATCGAACCATATCAACCTCCTACTTCTGTGCCACAAAAAACCAACGGGTGCTCGTTTCTGTAGGCTCCTTGTCCTCAAAATCAGCATAAAGTTTGAAGGATTTAAAACCAGCCTGTTCCAGCAAAATATCATAGGTCAAGACTTCGTATGTCCGTTCTTCATGCACTTCATCATGACGGCTAAAGGACCCGTCTGCTTCCTTGATAAAGAAAGTCAGTTCATGCACGATAGAGTGAGGTGCTTCGTCCTCATAGGTATCCCAAAGCATAGCAAAGTCTTCTGCATTTTCATGATAAGAATAGCCTGGAAAAACCTTATCTGTCTGGTAGGTCGAATGCACATCAAAGATAAAAACACCATCTTCATTGAGGGCATTATAGACTTCTTTGAAAACGTCGCCTACTTCTACTTCATCCTGCATATAGCAGATAGAGTCCGAATAACAAGTGACAAAATCGTATTTCCCTGCCTTGGACAAATCCAGCATATTACCTTCAATAAAATCAATCTTTTGCTTAGCTGAAGTCGCTCTCTTCTCAGCAATCTTCAACATGTCCGCACTCAAGTCCAGCCCAGTCACATCAAAACCTGCTTGAGAAAAGCGCACAGACTGGATGCCTGTCCCACAAGCAAGCTCCAAGAGTTTCTTTCTCTCCTTAGTCTTAGGCAAATGACGGAGGGAAAAATCCGTCCACTTATCGTATAAACTATCATCCATCACAGCATCATAGACCGCTGCAAACGTTTCATAAGTCGCCATCATCATGATACCAAGAGCGTCCATGGCAAACACCACTCGCCCTTTACCTTTCAATCAATTTTTCTAAAATAAGCAAATAAAACCCAGTTGACTGCAACTGAGTTCAATTGTAACGCTATAGTCTTTTCGTTTGCTTTTAGTACTAGGCAACGAATTGCAGGCATAACTAGAGTTAGGCAAAATGAGTTAACGCAGTAATAAAAGATAAAGGAAAAGACTATAAAGTTTCTGAGAGGTCTACTGACTCTGCCTCATGCCAGAGTTTTTCTAGATTATAGTGGGCACGCATTTCTTCTGAAAAGATATGCACAACAACGCCACCAAGGTCTAGCAAGACCCAGCCTCCAGCTGCATCGCCTTCGACATGGCTGCCTTTAAATCCTGCTTCCGTTACTTTTTCACGAATATTGTCAGCGATAGCATCCAACTGACGGCTGTTCATAGAGCTAGTGATAACAAAATAGTCTGTCACACTGGTCAATTCTTGTACGTCAAGCGCGAGGATATCCTCCGCACGTTTCTCATCAGCCGCTTTCACGACTAGTTCTAATAATTCTTTTTCGTTCATTTAATCCTCTTTCAAATAGTGCACATAGGCGTTATAGGTTTCAAGGGTTTGGGGATAGATGGGGAATCCCTGGTGAGCCAAATGCTCCACTGTGTGAGCTGTCTCGTAGGCCACCGCCTTATTTAGCGATAGTTCAGCAATTTCACGCGCCTGATCTACTCCTGGAAAGGCACGATTGTGCTCGATGTAGTCTGCCACATAGATAACCTTGTCAAGATCCGTCATCTGACTCGCTCCAACTGTATGGATTTCTATTGCACGCAGAATTTCAGAGTCTTGCAAGTTCAAATCTTCCTGAATTTTGTAAATACCGACCATACCATGCCAGACATTATTGCCCCAGTTTTTGAGGTCAGGATCTAGCTGATAACGGTCAATCAAGTCTAGAAATTCCTGGTCTGACAACTTTTTAGCATAGTCATGAAGGAGACCTGCTAGACCTGCTTTCTCGGCATCCACTCCGAATCGTTCTGCAAGTTCAATGGCTGCGCGCTCTACACCCAAACAATGGGTTAAACGTTTTTCAGGTAGGAGCTCTGCCATTTTTTCCAACAATTCTTCACGCGAACAGTTGATATAGTCTTGGTATGCCATCAGTAAAGCCCTTCTTTCTCAATATAGTCTAGCACTGGTTTTGGCAAGAGAAAGTTAGGTGTGCGACCTTGGGCAATAAAATCACGCACCATACTAGATGAGATGTCCATCAGGGGCACATCCACCCAGATGACTGGATAAGAAGTCCCTGCCTTGTAGCGTGGTCGCTGAACTCCTACAAACTGAACGAGGTCGACCAATTCATCAATTCTGTACCACTTAGGCAGATAGTCTACCATATCGGCACCGATGATAAAGTAATAATCTGTATCTGGATTCTTCTCTGTCAGAATCTTCATGGTGTCGTAGGTGTAGGAAATACCCTTACGCTCCAGCTCGATGGTCTCAATAGCTAAACCTTCGATTCCGTCAATTGCCAATTCAAGCATCTTGAGGCGGTGGTGTTCAGAAATGGTTTCCTTTTTGTCTACGTGAGGTGGTTGGTATTCAGGCATAAGCAAAACTTGATCCAATCCCAACTGCTGGCGCACTTGGTCTGCCACGATCAGGTGGGCATTGTGAACAGGGTTAAAATTTCCCCCTAAGATTCCAACTTGCTTGCGTTTTTTATCCTTGATTTCTGGCTCTAACTCCACTTTTGTAAAGGGAGTTAATAATTCGATTGCCATAGGTTGATCTCCTTTAGTCTTCTGTAAAAACAGTTTTGGAGTAGAGTTTTAGATTTCTTTGACTTTTTTAGAAATCTTACGATTTTCTTTCTTGCTTGATTGTTTATACAAAATCAAGATACGGCCGATTTTTTGGACTGTATCCACACCGATTTCTTCTTCCAAGATTTCAGCTACTTCGTGGATATTTTCATCTGTGTTTTGCAAGAGTGTAACCTTGATCAACTCGCGGGCATCCAGTGCCTGACGAACGCTAGTTTTAATTTGATCGTTGAGTCCATTTTTCCCGATTTGGATGATAGGTTTGAGGGTGTGTGCCTGGCTGTTGAGGAAGGCACGTTGTTTTGATGTTAATGACATAATCTTAAATAAAAGAGTTTCTTTTCATACTTTTCTTAGGTGATGACGGACGTCAGCAAAGTCCTTTGGACTTTCATGACTAAAATTTGAGCCTAAGGTCTCAAATTTTCCGCAGTTGGTACAATCACTTGGGCCAACTAACACCACGGCGAAAAGTATTCCTTATGGGGCTCGCCATGCTCGCCCAACTTTAGATAACCCTTTCCTTTCTATGCTTAAATAATGGCTTTTCGTGTGACGACGGCGACGCCTTCTGGTGCCCAGACTGCTACTTTGGCAATTCCTGTTACACGAATCCAGCCTAGCCCTGAGATAACGAGGTCTGTCTTATCCTTGATAGTAAAGACATGTTGGACCAGTTTTGGAAAATCTTCTTTTTCCTTGCTATTTGGTGGTGTAAGAAGGGTTCCAAGGTGCTTGTCGTAGAAAGCACTAGCTCCTTCAAGCTTGGTACGATGAAGTTTGAGTTCATTATCAAAGAAAGCTGTGAAACCTTGCTTTTCTCCTGCAATGAAATCAAATCGTCCCAAACCTCCTAAAAAGAGGGTTTGCTCAGGATTGAGCTGGTAGGTTTTAGGTTTGATTTCCTTTTTAGGACTGACATACTTGAGGTTTTTAGCTGTCAAGTAGTGGGCCATCTGATGACGATGGATAATTCCCGGTGTATCATAGATATAAGAACCATCATCAAGTGGAATCTCAATCTTGTCCAAGGTTGTCCCTGGGAAGCGTGAGGTTGTGATGACGTTCTGGTCACCCGTAATTTCTTGGATAATAGCATTGATAAGAGTTGATTTCCCAACGTTGGTAACCCCAACTACATAGACGTCACGACCCTTACGGTAGTGCTCAATTTTATCAATGACTTCCTTGATAGCATGTTTGTTTTGGGCTGAAGTCAGAACGACGTCAACAGGACGTAGACCTTCTTCGTGGGCACGTTCCATGAGCCATTGACTAATCTTACCAGGCTTAACAGACTTAGGAAGGATGTCTTTTTTATTTCCAACCAAGAGAACATCGTTGCCTGATACAAAGCGAGGCAATCCTGGGATAACAGAACCATTAAAGTCAAAGATATCAATCACATTGACCACCAAGGCATCACTGTCTCCTACCTCGTGCAAGAGTTTTAGGAAATCATCATCCGTCAACTGGACATCTGTGATTTCATTGTAATGACGAAGACGGAAACAACGTTGGCAATAAACTTCACCAGTTTCCAAACCTTTTTCGAGTGCTGACTGAGGTGTAAAACCCAAACCAGTCTTATCTTCCGTCTGAATGGTTGCTCCACAACCAATACAGAGAATTTCTTCCATAGTTAAATTCCTTTTTTATAAGTAATAGGTCCGTACTTTTCAGTGATTTGCTTCATAACACGACGTTCACGAGCTCGGTTGATTTGCGTTTTGATGGAATCGTGCCGCACCAAGGGTTTAACCAAAATCGAGCGAATTCCTGCACGGTGAGCTGCACGAATGTCTGTCATGAGTTGATCCCCAACCATAACCACTTCGTTTTTCTCATAGTGGAATTCCTTCATGGCACGATCAATCCCGAAAGTAAAGGGCTTCAAAGCCCAATAAACATAGTCAATCCCAAATTTTTCAACCGCACGTTGAACTCGTTTTTTAGAGTTGTTAGACACCACGATAATACGAATACCAGCATCACGAAGGTCGTGTAACCACTGCTTCATTTCTGGAGTCCCATCAGGGTTATTCCAAGCAATCAGAGTGTTGTCCAAATCCACCAAAACAGCTTTTATTTCCTGTTTTTGCAGGCTTTCTACTGTCAAATCATATACTGCTTCCACAGCAAAATCTGGCATGTAATGTTCAATTGCCATTCTGGCTCCTTCTCTTTTATTTTCTAGTAATTTTCTTCAGCCATTGAGATAAGGCTGCCCATAAAATCAAGCTAGCCATTAAGATATAAATCCAAGCATTGGGCTCTTCTGTAAATGGTAGAGGAACATTCATTCCGAAGAAACCTGTAATAACCGCAAGTACTGCTAGTAAGACGGAGATAATAGTCAAAACTGTCAAACTATCATTCAGGTTATTGTTTAGGATGTTGTTGTAAGAAGATGAGAGTTGTTGCAAGACTTGAGAAATCAAGTCTGTCATAGACACCAACTGATGGGCTTCAATCATTGCATCATCAAACTGCTCTCGTTCGACTTCATTAAATCTCCGATAAAGAGCATGGCCCTGGATATGTTCTAAGAGGAGTCGATTTTGTTTTGCCGCTGCTGTTAAGTAAACCATACCAGTCTCCAAGTCCGAGAGGGCGAAGAGATTTTTCTTTGTTGTTCTCTGACGAAGTAAGCTGTTGACTTCATCTTTACTCTTATCCATCTTTTCAATGATTGGATAATAGGCGTTACTGATAATCTCTAAACCAGCAAAGAGAAACTTGTAAATCGAAATAATTTCATGAGTTTTCAGATAAGTTAGCATACGTTCAATCACATAGGCATTCTTATGATTGCTGATTGTGATGATTCGTTGTTTTTCAACGATAAAGGTCATGGGAATCGCTTCATAGTATTCCTTGTCTTTTTCTAGGTCAAGAACATTATAAATAAAGGTCACAGTCCCATTCTCACGGTTATAATCCATGTGGGCTCTTTCATTTCTATCCAGAGCATATTCGATGGTTTCCTTATCCAAACCATAGATTTCAGATAAATCTTCAAGATTTTTAATTTTTTCGATATCAAGATTTATCCAGGTACAACCATTTCCTAATTGTTTATCTAAAACCATCATTTCTCCTCTGTCAAACTCCCTCTATTGTACCATAAATCAAGTAAAATTTCAGTTCAACTCATCTCTTGAAAAATTGCTAACCACGGTAATATTACGGTTGGGAACAAAGTGGAGAGCCTGGTCTTCACCTCTTAGTTGAGTGGTTCGAATGCCGACACTAACTACTTTTCCCGATACAGTAATGGGACCATTTGTCAAAACAACTTCATCTCCTACATCCAACTGGCGTTCAAAGAGAATAAAGAAGCCATTGATAACATCTGATAAGAAGCCCTGCGCCCCCATACCAATTGCAACTCCGGCAATCCCAGCACCAGCTAGTAAACTGGATACAGGAAGTCCTAGGATAGACAAAATGCAGTAAACTAAAAAGAAATAAAGGGTGTAATTAAAAATATTTTCTAATAAACGCGAGATTGTCTTTTGTCGTCCTGCATCACGATTTGAATACTTAAGTGAAGGCTTGACAATTTTCTTGACAGCTGCGTGGAGAAGCTGTTTAGCTATGTAAAATAGCACAAATAAAATTAAAAGAGAAATCACTTTCGTTAAAAGATTCTCAAATACCGTTGTTAAATCTAGCTTATTAAAATAACTTTTAAAAAATTCTTGCATGTAAAACTCCTTTTATCCATTATACCATAAAACGATAGAGACAAGATATTTATAAATATGCGCTTTCATTATGTAAATTTACATTTTGCTTGATTTTCAAGTATATTTATACTATAATCGTTACTATTACTCAAAAAAGGAGATGTGTATGACAAGAATCATTAATGCCTGGAACAAGTCAAGTCTTATCAAACGAATCCTAATTGGAATGCTTCTTGGAACTTTACTCGGATTACTTTTCCCCAATATGCCAGGGATTGGACTCCTGGGTGATCTTTTTGTCGGTGGACTCAAAGCAATCGCCCCTATTTTAGTATTTTTCCTTGTTGCTAATGCTATTTCTCAACATCGAAAAGGCAAAACTACAAATATAAAAACTGTTATTCTTTTGTATTTACTTGGAACTTTTGCAGCTGCCCTTGTGGCGGTTTTCATGAGCTTTCTCTTTCCTATCCAGATTAACTTAGCAACGGCCACAACAACTGAAGCAACTTCACCAGATGGAATCGGACAGGTTCTCAGTAATCTTCTATTAAAATTGGTTGACAATCCTATAAACGCTATCATCCAAGCTAATTACATCGGTATCCTATCTTGGGCTATTGTCTTTGGAATTGCTATGAGAGAGGCTAGTAGTCACAGCAAAGATCTTTTGAAAACCATGTCGGATGTCGTTTCTAAGATTGTTGGCTGGATTATTAATTTAGCACCTTTTGGTATCCTCGGATTAGTCTTTCAAACCATTTCAGACCAGGGGATTGCCAGCCTAACCAACTATGGTGTTTTACTAGGGCTTTTAATTGCCACTATGCTTTTAGTGGCTCTAGTCATCAATCCACTGATTGCCTTTCTATTTATGAAAAGAAATCCCTATCCACTAGTTTTAAAATGTCTACGTATCAGCGGTGTAACAGCATTTTTCACTCGTAGTTCTGCTGCAAATATCCCTGTTAATATGAAACTCTGTGAAGATCTCGGTCTTAATCCAGATACCTATACAGTCTCTATCCCATTAGGCTCAACCATTAATATGGCTGGAGCAGCAATTACCATTAACATTTTAACCTTGGCTGCTGTTAACACCCTGGGGATTTCAGTTGATTTTGCAACTGCTTTTGTACTCAGTATTGTCGCAGCAATCTCTGCCTGCGGAGCTTCTGGAATTGCCGGCGGTTCCCTTCTACTCATCCCTGTTGCCTGCAGTCTCTTTGGTATTAGCAACGATATTGCTATGCAAGTTGTTGCAGTCGGTTTTGTCATTGGTGTTGTACAAGACTCTTGTGAAACAGCCCTCAACTCTTCGACAGATGTTCTCTTTACTGCCGTTGCAGAATATGCAAGTCGGAAGGCTTGACCTATTTCAAATTCCTTTTATAATTAGTAGTATAACTATTTTTCATTTGGAAAGTATTCTATGTCTATCACACAACGTACTTTAAAACTAGTCCTAGCAACTTGTTTTGCTTGTTTACTAGCCTACTTTTTTGATTTGTCATCAGCTGTATCAGCTGGTATCATTGCTATCTTAAGTCTATCTGATACGCGAAGAAGCACTATCAAACTAGCTCGTAATAGACTTTTTTCAACCTTGCTAGCTCTGACAATCGGTGTTATCGCCTTTCAACTAACTGGTTATCATATCTGGAGCTTTGGGCTTTACTTAGCAATCTACGTTCCTCTAGCCTATAAACTGGGTTGGGAAATTGGAATTACTCCTAGTAGCGTCTTGGTTAGCCATCTCTTAATCCAACAATCAACAGCACCAGCACTTTTACTGAATGAGCTCTTACTCTTCCTAATCGGTACTGGCTTTGCGCTTCTGGTCAATCTCTATATGCCTTCACGTGAAAAAGAAATTCAACATTATCATACTCTTGTTGAAGAAAAACTCAGAGATGTTCTTCTACGGCTTTCTTACTATCTAAAAAGAGGAGATGGCCGTAATCAGGCTCAACTAGTCAATGAACTTGATCAACTACTTGAGGATGCTCTTAAGTTAGTTTACCTCGATCATTCTGACCATCTCTTTCACCAGACAGACTATCATATCCACTACTTTGAGATGCGACAAAGACAAACTCGTATCTTAAGAAATATGGCTCAACAGATCAACACATGCCAACTAGCCGCTAGTGAGAGTTTGATTGTCGCTCAGCTCTTTTCAAAAACAGCTAGTCAATTGAGTCAAACCAATCCAGCCTATAACTTATTGAATGATATTGAGAGCTACCTAGAGGTGTTTCGCAATCGATCTCTCCCTAAAACTAGAGAAGAGTTTGAGACACGGGCTACGCTTCTACAACTCTTTCGTGAATTAGAGCATTTTATCCAGATAAAAGTAGATTTCTACAACCGTTATTCTGACAAAAACAGTAACAAATAAAAACTTCTATCAGCAACTGAGTTGCCGATAGAAGTTTTTTGTTATGAATAGATTTAATTTTCGCGCTTCTTTCGAATCGACATGAGACTGATGTCTCTCAAACTAAAGTAAGTAAGAGCCAGCATTCCCAATGTAATAAAGATTTCAGCTGGAAGTTGAAGGATCTGAAGTGCAGATAGCATCAACAAAATCAAGAGGGCAACAAGTCCAAAAACCAGAATAACAACGTTGACTGTTCCCTTGATACTTTGAGGGGTCGCAAAGATATAGAGTAAGAGTAATAAAATCCCTATGATTAAATAGACCATCTTTATCTCTTTCTAGCTCTTATTCAGCTGATTTTTTCTTTTTGTTTGCTTTTTCGCGCTCTGCCTTGTTGAGAATTTGCTTACGCAAACGGATTGATTCAGGCGTTACTTCCATGTATTCATCATCATTCAAGAACTCAAGTGATTCTTCAAGCGTCAAGATACGAGGAGTTTTGATAACTGCTGTTTGGTCCTTAGTAGCTGAACGAACGTTGGTCATTTGTTTTGCTTTCGTGATATTAACAGTCAAGTCATTTTCACGAGAGTTTTCACCGATGATCATTCCTTCGTAAACCTCGGTACCTGGGTTGACAAAGATAGTACCACGTTCTTCGATAGACATGATAGAGTAAGTTGTAGCCTTACCAGCATCGATAGAAACAAGAGCACCACGGTGACGTCCACCGATTTCACCTGGAATCAATGGCAAGTATTGATCGAAGGTATGGTTCATGATTCCGTAACCACGAGTCATTGACAAGAACTCAGTTGAGTATCCAATCAAACCACGCGCAGGAACTAGGAAGACCAAACGAGTTTGACCATTACCTGTTGCAATCATATCCAACATTTCACCCTTACGCTCAGAAAGGCTTTGGATAACAGAACCTTGGTATTCTTCTGGTGTGTCGATTTGCACGCGTTCAAATGGTTCACATTTGACACCGTCAATTTCTTTTACGATAACTTCTGGACGAGACACTTGAAGCTCATAACCTTCACGACGCATAGTCTCGATAAGGATTGACAAGTGCAATTCCCCACGTCCTGAAACCGTCCATTTATCTGGTGAGTCTGTTGGGTCTACACGAAGAGATACGTCTGTTTGTAACTCAGCTTGAAGACGTTCTTCAACCTTACGAGAAGTCACCCATTTTCCTTCACGACCAGCAAATGGTGAGTTATTAACCAAGAAAGTCATTTGAAGAGTTGGTTCATCGATGTGAAGAACTGGAAGAGCTTCAACTGCATCTGTTGGAGTGATTGTTTCCCCAACGAAAATGTCTTCCATACCTGATACGGCAATCAAATCACCAGCCTTAGCTTCTTGGATTTCACGACGTTCCAAACCAAAGAAACCAAAGAGTTTTGTAACACGGAAGTTCTTGGTTGTTCCGTCAAGTTTAGAAAGGGTAACTTGGTCCCCAACCTTGACTGTACCACGGAAGACACGTCCGATACCAATACGTCCTACGAAGTCATTGTAGTCAAGAAGTGACACTTGGAATTGAAGAGGCTCATCAGAGTTATCAACCGGAGCTGGAATGTGGTCGATAATGGTGTCAAAGATTGGCGCCATAGTCTTTTCTTGGTCTGCTGGATCATCTGATAATGAAGATGTTCCGTTGATCGCTGAAGCATAGACTACTGGGAAGTCAAGCTGATCATCATCTGCACCAAGTTCGATGAAAAGTTCCAAAACTTCATCCACTACTTCTGCTGGACGAGCTGATGGCTTATCGATTTTGTTAACTACAACGATAGGCACAAGATCTTGTTCCAACGCTTTTTTCAATACGAAACGAGTCTGTGGCATGGTTCCTTCGTAAGCATCTACGACCAAAACAACACCATCAACCATTTTCATGATACGCTCAACTTCTCCACCGAAGTCCGCGTGTCCTGGTGTATCCATGATGTTGATACGAGTTCCGTTGTAGGCAACGGCTGTATTTTTCGCAAGGATAGTAATTCCACGCTCTTTTTCAATATCGTTTGAGTCCATTGCACGCTCAGCTAATTCTGTACGTGCGTCAAGAGTTTCAGATTGTTTTAATAATTCGTCAACGAGGGTTGTTTTCCCGTGGTCGACGTGGGCGATAATCGCGATATTACGGATATCTTCTCTTAATTTTGTCATGATTTCCTCTGTTATATTCAAAAATTTATTTTCTAACTGAGCAATTATACCACAATTTTAAGCAAATGACTTAACTCAAGTAAGTGTAAATGTTTTCAAAAGAAAATTCATGACTTATCTTTTCTTTTCAAAAATCCTGACTTGTGATAAGATAGGCTGGTATGCGTTTAGATAATTTATTAGCCCAGGAAAAAATCAGTCGAAAAGCCATGAAACAGGCTCTTATCAAAAAAGAAATCTTAATAGATGGAGTCCCTGCTACTTCCCTTGCACAGAATGTTGATACGGGATTACAAGAGTTGATTTTTCAGGGTAGAAAAATCCAAGGATATGAGCACACCTATCTCATGCTTCACAAACCAAATGGTGTCGTGACAGCAAGCAAGGACAAGAAGCTCCCAACGGTTATGGACTTACTACCTCAACACCTCCAGTCGGCTCATCTTTACGCAATTGGTCGATTGGATAGAGATACGACAGGGTTGCTCCTCCTAACAGATAATGGCCCTCTAGGTTTTCAACTTCTCCACCCTCAATATCATGTCGATAAAACTTATCAAGTTGAAGTCAATGGACCGCTCTTATCCGATCACATCCAACAATTCAAAGATGGGATTATCTTTTTAGATGGAACTAGCTGTAAACCTGCTCAACTTGAGATTCTATCTTCAAGTCCTAGTCTCAGCAGAGCCACTATCACCATCTCTGAAGGAAAATTTCATCAGGTTAAAAAAATGTTCCTCTCAGTCGGTGTCAAGGTCACTGCTCTCAAACGAGTTCAGTTTGGGGATTTCACATTAGATTCAGAGCTAGCAGAGGGGCAATACCGTCCCTTGAACCAAGAGGAATTGGAAATCATAAAAAACTACCTAGAGAAAAGTGGATAAAACAAAAAAGAGAGTGGGACAGAAATCGGTAATTCGTTAGAATTCGATTTCGTCGTCCCACCTCCGCACAGTTGAGTAGGGCTGTAAAAGCTGATGAAATCAGCGTAGTAGAGCCCACTCAACCACTGCGTCTTGCTCGACAATCCATAGACAATTGAGAGGCTAGAATTTTTGTCCCAAACTCTTTAATTAATTCTCGAAAGTTGTGAGATTAATACGATACAAAAAAGTGCAGAAATGACAAGCCCTAACACAAGCCCTAAAATAGAGAGAATTTTTTCTGTCTTATAGTCTAGTCCAGACTCTTTTTGATGCGAATGTGCCAAGACCAAACCAAAAATACCAAAAATAATACTTAACACTGGAAATCCAAAGGCAGCTATGATAGATATGATACCTAAAACAAATGAAGTTTTTTTCTTTTCTTGTGTATTCATATTATAAAAACTCCTTAAATTTATCACAGATTCATTATACCATATAAAGAGATTTTATCTATGGTGTAATCAATTTTGCTGTATGTAAACTTGCACCTGAGTCAAGAAGCATTAGAATGATTCATACCTATTTCGAGAAGATTGGATCAAACAAAAAAAGCTTTAAAACTAAAGCTTTTTTTGTTAGAACCCTGATTAATGCATCATTAAGATAAGTCCTGCAATCCAGTTAAGTACAGAAATGACAATCCCTACGATATTGAGAATTTTTTCTGTTTTATACACTAGTCCAGATTGATTTTGATGTGAATTAGCCAAGACAAGGCCAATAATCCCCAAAATAAGTCCTACGATTGGAGATAGCAAACCAAGGACGATAGATAGAATACCTAAAACAAGTGAGGCTTTTTTCTTTTCTTGCATAATAAAAAACTCCTTAAATTTAATACAAATTAATTATATCATAAAAAGCTAGAACTGTATATTAAACATATGTGACAACTTTATTTCACATTATTAGCTAGTCTTAACTTTTCCTGTCCAAGAATCCAATCCGTAAGAAAGGATATAAATTTCTGAGAAACCTTGTTTTTTCAAGAAAAGTGCTGCATTGGTAACCCGTTGTGCACGTTGGTTTTCATAAAGAAGTACAGGCTTGTCCTTACGAAGCGCTGCAAGACTTGTCTTCAATTGGTTTGAAGGAATATTACGAGCTCCGAGGATATGTTTTCTGTGGAAGTCTGACGGATCACGCAAGTCAATCAACTGACCGGTACGAATCAAAGACTCAAACTCTGCATTGTCTACAATTTTTGCTGCACGGCGAATACGAAGATAGTTGTATCCCATCCATGCCAACATCACCACTACAAGTCCCCATAATACCCAAGTTACCATAATATCTAATCTCCATTTTTTTCTAAATAATCTAATTCTAGTTTGTGCTCTCTGCGAAGAACAGCCTCCGCTTCTAGATAATCCAGCTTATCCATCAAGCCTGCATCATAAATTCGTGATAGTTCAATCTTCATTAATTCAATGTCATAAAGACGTTTGCCCATATAGACAAGAATACCGAACTGTTTGAGAAATTGTTGCACATCGTAGAGTGTTTTCATAGCTTTCATTTTAGCAAAAAATCAGAGCTTTTTCAAGAGTTCCTAGGGAAGATTCCTTTTTACTGCTTACTAATTTTCTTAATACTCTGATGGAGAAGATAGCCAACAATCATTCCAACAAAATTCTGCAACAAATTGTGAGGAATATCTGTCAGAGCTACACCCCAACCTTTCATCCAAGATGTCGCACATGCATATCCAGCTACCATGAGAAAAGTTGCTAAAACTAATCCAAGCCACTGCCATTTTCCTTTAAAACCTGCAAAGTAACCCTGCAAACCATGGAAAAGCAAGCTGAAGAACATCCAATGAGGATAGCCTGAGATCAGGTCAATAATGAAACCTCCTAGACCTCCCACAATAGCTCCCTCTCGTTTTCCATAATAAAAAGCAGTGAAAAAGATTCCAGCATCTAAAAGAGTTAAGATTCCTGTTTGAGTTGGGATTTTGACAATATAACCTAAAACTACCGATAGGGCAGTCAGTATTGATAATAGGGCGATTTTACTTGTTTTGGTTTGCTTCATACTGTCTTACTCCATATTGATCTGCTTGTGCGATAGCACAATAAACAAAGGCTTTAGAACTCTCAATTGCTGGTAAGAGCTCCTCTCCCTTGACTAACTGACTAGCAATGCTTGAGGCAAAGGTACAACCAGCACCTGCATTTTGTCCTTCAATAACAGGATTTTCCAAAACTGTAAAGTTCTTTCCATCATAAAATACATCTAATGCCTTATCTTGACTGAGGCGATTCCCACCTTTAATAATGACTGCTGGTGCTCCTAAGTCATGTAATTTCTGAGCTGCAGCTTTCATATCATCCAAGGTTTCTATCTTTTGGTCTGCAAGTAATTCTGCCTCAGGAAGGTTAGGAGTAACTACAGTCACATAAGGGAAAAAGCGAATCAACTCTTGACAGAGCTCGCTGACAGCAACATCATGCGTTTCCTTACAAACGAGAACTGGATCCAATACCACTGGAACTCCTGCGCGTTCCTTGATAAAGTTAAGAGCTTTCTCAGCAACACCAACAGTCGGTAAGAGGCCAATCTTAATCCCTCCAAAGTCCACGTTCTTAAGACTATCCAGCTGTTGTTGGAAAATAGTCTCATCTGTCGGAAAGACTTCAAAACCATTTTCCGTCAAGGCAGTCAAGCAGGTCATGGCCACAAAACCATGCAGACCATTTAAAGTATAGGTCGCAAGGTCAGCAGCTAGTCCACCACCACTAAAAATATCATTTCCTGAAAGTGCTAAAATACGATTATTCTTCATAACGAATCTCCTTCAAATACAAACCATTGGGTGCTGCAGTTGGACCTGCCAACTGTCTGTCTTTTTTCTCCAAAATCAGGTCAATCTGCTCAATGGGCATCCGATTATTACCAATTTTCAGCAAGGTCCCGACCATATTTCGAATCTGCTTATAGAGGAAGCCATTGCCAGAGAAAGTAAAGGTCAAAAATTGACCGGTCTCGTCAACCCTAAGACTGGCTTCCGTGATCGTTCTTACCTTGTCCTCCACACTTGTTCCGGCAGCAGTAAAACCGGTGAAATCATGGGTTCCTTCTAATTTCTTCACAGCCTTTTGCATGCGTTCCACATCTAGTGGATAGGGATAGTGGGTGGTATAATGACGTCTCATAGGATTTTTAGGACGCCCTCTATCCACGATAAACTCGTAGGTCTTGCTATGCTTGGCATAACGGCAATGAAAATCATCAGCCACTACCTCAATCGAAATGACATCTATATCTTCAGGACTTTGAGTATCGAGAGCAAAGCGAAGCTTTTCCTCATCCATCTGATAGGGAAGATCAAAGTGGATAACCTGCCCTAGCGCATGAACACCACTATCCGTTCGCCCTGCACCATGGATGGTAATGGCCTGCCCTTTATTTAATTTGGTTAAAGTTTTTTCAATTTCCTCTTGGACACTACGCGCGTGTGGTTGCCGTTGAAAGCCAGCAAAGGCGTAGCCATCATAGGAAATGATTGCTTTATATCTAGTCATGTATCTATTTTATCAAGAAAATTTCTCTGCAACAAGTTTGAAAACCAAAAATTGTACGGGTGCAGTTTTAGATATCAACTAGTCCTTACCTCGATTTTCTCATTATATATTTTCGTACAGGTACTTCAACCATTTGAACGATTTCAAATCCTTCCTTTTGGTAAAGATTATAAGCTGTTTGATTTGCCTCGTAGACATTTAGAGAAATAGTATCTATGTCTTCATTTTCAAAGACCAAACTAACAAATTTCCTTAAAGCCTGGCTACCTAACCCCTGCCCCTGTTTCTGGGGATTGATAAAAAATCTCCCGATATGAAGATTCCTGTCTTCTAGCCTTATTTTCTGGATGACACCTACAAACTCTTCTTCAGCAAAAATGGAAAAAATTCCTTCCAGCTTTTGTAAGGATTGGACAATCAAGGGATAAGAAATTTTAGGTCCCATCCATTGCTTCTGAAAACTTTCTCCCAAAGCATTAGACCAGCGACAAATGAGTTGGGCATTTTCTATCTGAAGTCCTTTTTCAAAGTGAATTTTCATATTTGCTCCTAAAATTTCTCCTTTATCCAACTATTATACTCTTTCTCTTATTTTTTCCGAATTAATAAGTATGATTCACCTTTACTTTTTTCTTGTTGGAGCTATTTTTGCTTCCTTTCTAGGTCTTGTCATTGACCGCTTTCCTGAGCAGTCTATTATCTTTCCTGCTAGTCACTGTGATTCTTGTCAGACTCCCTTGAAACCACTGGATTTGATTCCAATTGTGTCCCAGATATTCAATCGCTTTCGCTGCCGCTATTGCAAGGTTCGATATCCTTTCTGGTATGCCCTTTTGGAGTTGGGGTTAGGACTTGTCTTTCTAGCTGGGTCTTTGGGATTTCTAACTCTGAGTCAAGTCATCCTAGTCACTGCTGGCTTGACTTTGAGCATCTATGACCTTCGACATCAAGAATATCCTTTGCTAGTCTGGCTGACCTTTCACCTAATTCTCATGGTTTGCTATGGTTGGAATCTAGTTATGATTTTCTTTCTTATTCTGGGAATTTTGGCTCACTTAATCGATATCCGCATAGGTGCAGGGGATTTTCTCTTTCTAGCCTCTTGTGCGCTTATCTTTAGTCTGACAGAATTACTAATTTTGATACAGTTCGCTTCTACAACTGGCATTCTAGCTTTTCTCCTACAAAAGAACAAGGAAAGACTCCCATTCGTGCCTTTCCTCTTATTTGCTAGCTGTATGATTATTCTGGGTAAGCTACTGCTTCTCGGATAAAGTCAGCGATTTCTGCTACTTTTCCTTCATGTAGAGCCTTAACAATCTTGGAACCGACGATGACGCCGTCTGATACTGCATTAAATCGTTCTACATCATCCTGTGTAGATACACCAAACCCTGTCAATACTGGAATGTCAGCCACTTGACGCAGTTGAGCCAAGTGCTTGTCCAAATCATCTCGATAATTGCCTGATTTCCCTGTCACCCCGTTAATGGCAACTGCATAAACAAAACCTTCAGCTCCCTCAATGAGTTCTTTTTGACGCTCAATTCCTGTCGTCAAGCTAACAAGTGGAATCAAAGCAATGTCTGTATTTGCTAAAAAGGGCTCTACAAAATTAGCATGTTCATGAGGGAGATCTGGAATAATCAAACCCTTAACCGCTGTATCAGAAAGGTCTTTGACAAATTTCTCAATACCGTACTGAAAGAGGGGGTTAAAGTAGGTCATGATAACAAGTGGAACTTCTGTTTCAATAGTCTTCAAAGTTTCAACCAGAGCCTGGGTAGAGGTTCCGCGAACTAGACTGCGCAAGCCTGCTTCTTCGATAACTGGACCATCTGCAACTGGGTCTGAGAAAGGAACTCCCACTTCAATAGCAGACACACCCAAATCTTCTAAAAAGTGAATTGTTTCAGCGAGACCATCTAATCCTTTTTCATGGTCTCCAGCCATGATATAGGGAACAAAAATTCCCTTTCCGGTTGCCTTGATAGCGTTCAGTTTTTCTGTTAGTGTCTTAGGCATGAGCTTCTCCCTTCTTTGCTGCGTCTGCTTCCAAACGGTCCTTGACTTGAACTACATCCTTGTCCCCGCGACCTGATAGACAGACAATCATAGACTTGTCTGGACCAAGTTCTTTGGCTAATTTCACCGCAAAGGCGATAGCGTGACTAGACTCCAAAGCTGGGATAATCCCTTCCACACGAGACAAGAGTTGGAAGCCTTCCAAGGCTTCCTCATCTGTCACAGGAACATAGGTCGCACGTTTGATATCGTGGTAGTGAGAATGTTCAGGACCAATACCTGGGTAGTCCAAACCTGCTGAGATAGAGAAGGCTTCTAAGATTTGTCCGTGGGCATCTTGGAGAACATCCATGAGAGAACCGTGAAGAACTCCTGGGCGACCCTTGGTCAAGGTAGCTGCGTGATGCTCTGTATCCACACCAAGTCCTGCCGCTTCAGCTCCATACATAGCTACAGATTCATCTTCCACAAATGGATGGAAAAGACCGATAGCATTAGAACCTCCACCAACACAGGCTACTAGGGCATCTGGCAAATCTTGCCCTGTCAAGTCACGGTACTGTTGTTTAGCCTCTCGACCGATAACACTTTGGAAATCACGCACAATTTCTGGAAAAGGATGAGGTCCCAAGGCAGAACCAAGGATATAGTGGGTATCATCGATGTTGGCTACCCATGAACGAAGGGCTGCATTGACCGCGTCTTTGAGCACGCGCGAACCATCTGTTACAGCTTCCACCTTGGCTCCCAAAAGTTCCATACGGAAGACATTGAGGGCTTGGCGTTTAACATCTTCCTCACCCATATAGATAGTACATTCCATGTTAAAAAGGGCTGCAGCTGTTGCAGTTGCTACACCGTGCTGACCGGCACCTGTTTCAGCAATAATTTTCTTTTTGCCCATACGTTTAGCCAGTAAAACTTGTCCCAAGGCATTGTTAATCTTGTGTGCACCTGTATGGTTGAGGTCTTCACGTTTGAGGTAAATCTTGGCTCCGCCGATATGCTGGGTCAAGTTTTTTGCGTAGTAAAGAGGTGTTTCACGACCTACATATTGGCGCAAAAGTTGGTTTAACTCTTCTTGGAAACTTGGATCTGCCTGACTTTCACGATAAGCTTCTTCCAACTCCAATACTGCCGTCATCAATGTTTCTGGGACAAAACGTCCACCGAATTTTCCGTAAAATCCTTCTTTATTTGGTTCTTGATATGCCATGCTTAACCCTCTCTATAAATCTTCTAATCTTTTCATGATCTTTTTGGCCGTCTGTCTCTACACCACTTGATACATCTACTGCAAAGGGAGTAAAGTGTTGAATTGCTTCTTCTACATTATCCTCATTGAGCCCGCCTGCGATGAAGAAAGACTGAGATAGTTCTGTCGTATCCAGTTGCCCCCAGTCAAAGGTTTGACCACTTCCTGCCACAGGGGCATCAAAGAGTAGATAATCTGCCTGTGAACTTGGTACATGACCATCTCCATCCACCTGAACAGCCTGAATGCTGGCACAAGGCAAATCCACAAACAAATCATCCGCCACCTGACCATGAATTTGAACTAAGTCCAAGCCAACCTTTTCAATCGCTTCTAGTAATTCTTCCCGACTTGGTGAAACAAATACGCCAACCTTTTTTACATTAACAGGAATGAGTGTTGCCAGCTCCGCAGCCTGTCCCAAGGTCACCTGTCTTTTGCTAGGAGCAAAGACAAAACCGATGTAGTCTGCTCCAGCTGACACAGCTGTTTCTACTGCTCCTTTGGTCGATAGTCCACAAATCTTAACCTTTGTCAATCTGCAACTCCTTGATTCTCTGGGCGACATCTTCTGCTTGCATGAGGGCTGTTCCCACCAAAATTCCGTTAAAGTAGGGTGCAACTCGTTTCGCATCCTCTCCTGTAAAAATGGCAGATTCAGAAATATACAAGCAATCATCCTTGAAGTGTTTGGACAAGTCTACACTAGTCTGCAAGTCAACTTCAAAGGTAGTCAAATTACGATTATTCACACCAATAATTTGAGCGCCAAGACGGTGGGCAACTTCTAGCTCCGCTAGATTATGAGTTTCCACCAACACTTCTAGACCAAGCTCTGTCGCATAGTCATACAGTTCCTTGAGGCGTTCTTCTGATAAAGCCGCTACGATGAGCAAGATAACTGTCGCACCTGCATTGCGAGCTCGGATGATTTGCTTTTCATCGATAATAAAATCCTTGTTCAGCGTCGGAATCTGTACCTGACTGGAAATCTCACGCAGATAATCCAAATGACCTTTAAAGAAAACTTCATCTGTCAGAACAGAAATCATAACAGCGCCGTTAGCCTCGTAAGTCTGGGCCTGTTGAACGATATCCACATCCAGATTAATATCCCCTAAACTTGGGCTCGCCTTCTTGACCTCTGCAATAATTTGCAGACGTTCTTGATGGTTTTTCAAATATTCAGCTAAGCGATAGCTTTCACGCAAGGGCTGAAGTTCCTCTCGTTCCATCTTTTCAACTTCACGCGCCTTCTGATCTAAGATACGTGACAAAAATTCCTGACTCATTTTTGGTACTCCTGTAATAGTCTGAGTTTTTCAAGGGCCTTACCACTGGCAATCACTTGGCGTGCCATTTCAACTCCGTCTTTGATACTATCTACCTTACCATTGGCATAAAAACCAAGGCCAGCATTTAAGACTGTTGTTTCCAAGAATGGACTTGGTTCGTTATTGAGAACGCTAACAAGAATGGCTGCATTCTCATGAGCATTTCCTCCACGAATGTCCTCAATGGCAATGCGTTCCATTCCCAAATCTTCTGGAGTAAAGGTTGACAAAGTGATTTCACCATTTTCAAGAAGGGCAATGTTGGTAGTACCATTCAAACCAGCCTCATCTAATCCTTCTGGACCAGCTACTACGATAGCACGTTTGCGACCCATGTTTTTCAAAACCTGAGCTGTACTTTCTAGAAGTTCTGGACGACTAATTCCTAGAAGCTGTGTTTCCAAGATCATTGGGTGAATGAGTGGACCTGTCAAATTCATGATGGTTGGAATTCCCAATTCCAAGCGTGCTGGCATGATATATTTCATAGCTGGGTGCATGTTTTTGGCAAAGAGAAAGACGATTCCTGTTTGGTCAAATACCTTACCTAATTGTGCTGGCTTGAGATCAATATTGATTCCCAAAGCTTGCAAGACATCTGCTGAACCAGATTTAGAGGAAATTGAACGATTCCCATGTTTAGCCATGTGGATGCCACCACCTGCCAAGACAAAGGCTGCAGTTGTTGAGATGTTAAAGCTAAATGACTTATCTCCACCCGTACCACAGTTATCCATAGCATCTTGAATGTTGGTTGGAATGTGTTGAGCATGTCCTCTCATAACTTGAGCGAGGGCTGTTCTTTCCTCAGGTGTTTCTCCTTTCATCTTAAGGGCTAAAAGTAGTGAAGCGATTTGTGCTTCTGTCACTCGCCCTGTTACGATGCGTTCGATCACATCTGTCATTTCAACACTTGATAAATCTTCAAAGTTCGCTAATTTTTCTATAATTTCTTTCATTTTGTATTCCTCACTTTACAACTTTCTCGATGAAATTCTGAATAGAAGATAGGCCATCTGGTGTTCCTATACTTTCTGGATGATACTGCAAGCCATAAATCGGCAAGGTTTTGTGTTGAATCCCCATAATGGCTTGGTCATCTGTCGAACGAGCTGTCACTTCAAACTCTTCAGGCATCTCTTCAATTAAAATACTGTGGTAACGCATGACTGGGCGATTGTCCTCGATTCCTTGATAGAGAACTGACGGAGTCTCAAATCGAATCTGACTCTGCTTGCCATGCATGACTTTTGGAGCCAAGCCCAACTTGCCACCAAAGACTTCTGCGATGGCCTGGTGCCCCAAACAAATCCCTAGAATCGGTTTCTTACCTGCAAAATCACGAATCATTTCTTCCATTTTCCCAGCATCAGCTGGCCAACCTGGACCGGGAGAAAAGACCAGCCCATCTGCCTTTGTAGCTTCTTCATAAAGGGTTGGATCATCATTTCTCAAAACCTGAACTTCTGCGAAATTCCCAATGTATTGAGCTAAGTTATAGGTAAATGAATCATAATTATCAATCAATAAAATCATGGTCTTAGTTCTCCCATTCTAGTCATAGATTTAGCTTTATTAATGGTTTCTTGGTATTCGTTTTGAGCGATAGAATCATAAACAATTCCTGCTCCAGCCTGCACATAGGCTGTCTTATTTTTTAGAATCATAGTTCGAATAGCAATTGCAAAGTCCATGTCTCCAGTTGCTGAAAGGTAGCCGATAGCTCCGGCATAAACGCCTCGTTTCTCTGTTTCTAACTCATAGATGCGTTTCATAGCCCGAATCTTTGGTGCCCCCGATACTGTTCCTGCTGGAAGAGTCGCTTTCAAGGCATCCATGGCAGTTAGTTCTGGTAACAAACGTCCTTTTACTACGCTGGTCAAATGCATGACATAACGGAAAAGTTCCACTTCCATATACTTGGTTACTTGGACACTTGCTGTTTCAGCAATTCGTCCGATATCATTGCGTCCTAGGTCCACTAGCATTCGGTGTTCTGCCGTCTCCTTTTCATCAGAAAGTAAATCACTAGCTAATGCTGCATCTTCCTCGTCATTGGAACCTCTAGGTCGCGTACCTGCAATTGGATTGGTTGTCACGATACCATTTTTGACGGAAACCAAACTCTCAGGACTGGCACCGATGATTTGATAATCTCCAAAATCATAAAAGTAGAGATAATTTGATGGATTTGTCACTCGAAGATTTCTGTAGAAGTCAAAAGGATTTCCAGTTACCTCTGCGGAGAAACGCTGACTGAGCACGCATTGGAACATATCTCCATTGCGAATCAAGTCGCGAGCTGTTTCTACCATTTCTTCAAATTTTTGAGGTGCGATATGCGGCCTAAACTGAAGTGGAGAAACGTCCAAATCTTCAAATTCATTTGGAGCAGGGATTTTTAACTCCTCTAAAACCTGATTTAAAGCCGCTTCTAGTTCTTCATTGCTTCGATCACTGTAAAGAGCATCCTCGATGATATGAATTTTTTCTTTCTTGTGGTCAAAGACCATGTAGCTCTCATATACAAAGAAATGCATATCTGGGGTCCCAATCGTATCCTCAGGAAGCTGGCCAATTTCTTCATAGAGAGAAATCATATCATAGCCAACAAATCCGATGGCTCCACCTCCAAAAGGTAGGTCTGAATGGTGCTTGCTCTTATGAGTCACTTCATAAAGGAAATCCAAGGGATCACGATCAATCACTTGCCCATTTTGATAAAGGACTTCATTTTCGAACTTAATTTCAAAAACTGGGTTATAGGCTAAGATAGAAAAACGAGCATTTTCCTTTTCTCTTGGGATACTTTCAAGTATGACCTTGTGTTGTCCGTTTAAGCGCATATAAGCCAAGATTGGTGATAAAACATCTCCATGAATGATTCGTTCCATTGTAATTTCCCTTTCAGTTCTTCTTAAATTCCGTGTTGATTCTACAAAAAATCCCCACGCAAAATAACTTGCGTGAGGACGAAATTCGCGGTGCCACCTCAATTATAGGATTTCTCCTATCTCTCTTTCCTGTCTCAGAACCTTCCTATAACAGGTTGTGCGATAAAGGGCACTCCCTTAAGAATTATGTTTTCTTCTCTCATTTTAGATGGACCCAACCTTACAGCTTTCTCTGCTTGTTTTCAGCAACCACAAGCTCTCTGTGAGAGAAATCTCTGTATCTTTTCCATCTTTTATTTTTTAGCTTCAAGGTAATCTGCAATCGCAGCTACGTCTTTGTCTCCACGACCAGAGACATTGATGATGATAATCTCATCTTTACTTAGTTTTGGTGCGCGTTTGACTGCTTCAGCAATAGCGTGTGAACTTTCAATCGCTGGGATAATCCCTTCAGTCTTGCTAAGTAAGAGCAAGGCTTGGACAGCTTCTTCATCCGTCGCTGCTACATATTCTACTCGACCAGAGTCTTTAAAGAAGGCATGTTCTGGACCAACCCCTGGATAGTCCAAGCCTGCTGAGATAGAGTAAACTGGCGCGAGCTCTCCATCTTCCTTAAAGACTGCATAGGTCTTCATTCCATCGACAATTCCGACACTACCCTTGGTCATAGTTGCTGCGTGTTTATCAGTATCTAGACCATGACCAGCAGCCTCTACCCCGACTAATTTCACTTCTTCATCAGCTACATACTGTGAAAAGGCACCGATGGCATTCGAACCACCACCTACACAGGCAATAACGTAATCTGGCAGACGTCCTTCTTTTTCCAAGATTTGACGACGAGATTCTTCACTGATGACTTTTTGAAACTCATGGACAATGGTTGGATAAGGGTGAGGACCTACAGCTGAACCTAGAACATAGAAAGCTTCAAGGTCATTCATCCAGGCTCCAAAGGCTGCATCAACCGCATCCTTCAGAGTACGTGTTCCTGTTTCAACTGCGTGAACAGTTGCTCCCATCATCTCCATACGGAAGACGTTAAGACGTTGGCGTTCCACATCTTCTGCCCCCATGTAGACATCACAGGCCATACCAAACTTGGCTGCAGCTGCAGCTGTTGCAACACCGTGCTGTCCAGCTCCTGTTTCGGCAATGACACGTTTTTTACCCATGCGTTTAGCAAGAAGAATTTGTCCCAAAACGTTATTTAGTTTATGTGAACCAAGGTGGTTCAGGTCTTCACGCTTAAGGTAAATCTTAGCTCCACCTAGGTGCTCTGTCAAGCTCTCTGCATAGTAAAGTGGTGTTTCACGACCCGAATAGTCCTGCAAGTAATGGCGATATTCAGCTAAAAATTCTGGATCATCCTTGTATTTTTCAAATGTCACTTCCAATTCATCTAGCAAAGCCTGAATTGGTTCTGGTACAAAACTACCACCAAATTGTCCGAAATAGCCTTTTGTTGTCATAAAATTTTTCCTCTTTTCTATTATTCTAAAATATGAAAAAGCCCACACACAGAGAACAACTCTGTGTGAGGGCGTCTGTAACGCGGTACCACCTCAATTGTAAAGAGATTATCCCCTTTACATCTCTGCCTTGTCTAACAACAAGTTGCACTGTAAGGTGTGCCTACCGAATTTTCATTGTTTCAAATTCATTTTTAAAATCAGCCCAATTTCACTAGTTCCAACCACCTGTTCGCAGTAACCACAGGCTCCCTGAAGATCAAAAATAACTACTTTTCTGATTTGTTGAGTTAATTATATGTTATTGTTTTTCCTTTGTCAACCGTTTTCGTTCATTTTTTACTAATTTTTTTATTAGTTTTTTGAAGAAGCAAGAATTTGTTCGGAAACTCTGACAAAGGTCTCAATGATATAATCCACTTCTTCATCTGTTAATTTGGTATGAAGTGGTAGTGTAATCTCGTTTACAAAGTAGGCATAGGCCTTTGGATAATCTGCCATGTCAAACCCAAGATTCTTATAAGCTGTCAAAAGCGGAAGCGGTTTGTAATGAACATTACTTGCAATTCCTGCCTTAGCCAATTCTTGAATGATTTGATTGCGCTCTTCGAGGCTCGCACCTTCTACATGGGTAATGTAAAGGTGACGACAAGATTCAACAGTATCTGTCTTATGAGCCAATGGGTGAATACGAGTTCCTGCAAATCCACGGTCATAGCGATTCACGATATCTTTACGACGTTGTAGTAAGCCAGGATAACGATCTAGCTGAACTAGACCAAGTGAAGCCATGATGTCTGTCATGTTGCACTTGTAGGCTGGTGTTACAATATCGTATTCCCATGAGCCTAGCTGCATCTTAGCAAGCGCATCTTTTGTTTGACCATGAAGGGAAAGGATTTGGAATTCCTTGTACATTTCTTCATCGTCAATCGCTGGATTGGCTTTCCAAGTGGCACTTCCTCCCTCAGCAGTTGTAAAGTTCTTGACTGCATGGAAAGAGAATGATGTAAAGTCAGCGATTGAACCGGCTGGTTGTCCCTTGTAGGTTGAACCCAAAGCATGGGCGCTATCTGAGACAACAACGATTCGGTTAAAGACTTTTTGCCACTTGCTAGTAGCTGTAAATAGGTCACGTTTTTTCTCAACAACTTGGAACAAACGTTCATAGTCACAGATAATCCCTGCAAGTTCAACCGGGATAATAACCTTAGTCTTCTCAGTAATTGCTTGCTCAAGCTTGTCATAGTCCATTTCAAAGGTATCACCTTGGATATCAACCATAACTGGTGTAGCACCTACGTGAGTGATAACGCTACATGATGCTGTATAAGTCATAGCTGGAACGATAACTTCATCACCATGTCCCACTTCAAGCACGCGCAAAATCAATTCAAGAGCTGCTGTTGCAGAGTTGAGGCAGACTGTCTTAGGTGTCTGAGTATAGATAGATAGACGACGTTCTAATTCTTTTGTCTTTGGACCTGTTGTGATCCAACCAGAACGGAGGGTATCTGCTACTTCCGCAATTTCTGCTTCGGTAATATCAGGTGGTGAAAATGGAATATTATACTTTGTCATTGTTTTACTCCTTTGATTGGTTTCAATCTTGCGACTACTTATTTTAAAACTTCAAATACAGTCTGGAACATGATCTTAATATCCCCGAAGAAATTAAAATCACGTAGGTAGGCTAGATTATAGTGCATCTTTTCTGGTAGGACTCTTTCGACATAGGCCTGGTCAACCGTCATACCTTTTGCAGTCATTTGACTGATAATAGCATCCTCGTCCTTATAGTTAATGCTGGCAAGCGATGTAATCCCTGCTGGCAAGAGCAAGGTAGCCATCATTTCAGGGCTGTACTGCTCTGTATAACGTGGTACTTCTGGACGAGTTCCCACAAAGGACATCTCCCCTTTGAGGACATTGACCAATTGCGGAAGTTCATCCAAACGAACACGGCGAATGAAATTTCCAACCTTGGTGATGCGGCTGTCATTCGCAGAAGTTACTAAACTTCCTTTCTTGTCCGCATCCGTCACCATGGTACGGAATTTCCAAATCTTGAAATGTCGGTTGTACTGGGTTACCCGCACCTGCTTGTAAATAACTGGACCTTTGCTATCTAGCTTGATCCAAATGCTTAGAATCAGAAATACGGGTGAAGTCAAGATTAACAAGACCAAGGCTAGAAACAAGTCTAGACAACGCTTGAGAATCAGTGAACCTTTTCTTCCAGAGACGAGCTGGTAGTATGGTTTTACCTCGCTCAATTGCATCTCCTGAGGTAGTTCATCCCATTTCAGCATGCACATTCTCCTCTGCTTTTAATATGTAATCTTTATTAACATTCTACATTATACCACAAAATGAAAGAGGCAGTGCAAGAAATATGTATTTTAAAGGAATTCTTCCCTAGGAAAGAGCACCTGCCTGCAAACTATACATCTTGTGATAGGTTCCACCCAAGGCCAAAAGTTCCTCATGGGTTCCACTCTCAATAATACGTCCCTTATCAAGGACATAGATACAGTTGGCATCTTGGATAGTAGAGAGACGATGAGCGATGGCAATGGTCGTCCGGCCCTGTCTCATCTTGGCTAGGGAATTTTGGACCAAGGCTTCTGTTTCAGAGTCGATATTGGCTGTCGCTTCATCCAAAATCAGAATTTTCGGTTGACTGGCAACGGTTCTAGCAAAGGCAAGAAGCTGACGTTGACCAGTAGAGAAACTCGAACCACGCTCAGACACAGGGGCATCATAACCTAATGGAAGGTCCTGAATGAAAGAATCTGCATCCACAAACTCTGCTGCTGCCTTAACCTGGTCATCGCTGATATCTTGGTACATGGCGATATTGGACTTGATGGTCCCATGATAGAGGAAAGGTTCCTGTAGGACCAGACCAATATTTTTTCTCAACTCCTCTTGACTATACTTACGAATATCCACACCATCAAGTAAAACCCGACCAGACTGGAATTCATAAAAGCGCATAAGAACATTGATGATAGAGGATTTCCCAGAGCCAGTATGTCCGACAAAGGCGATGGTTTCACCTTTATTAACCGTAAAGGAAATATCATCGAGAATCTGGTGTTTCCCATCATAAGAGAAGGACACATGTTCAAAACGGATATTTCCTTCTTGAATCTCCGCTTGTCCATTTTCTTGAGCCGGTTCATAGTTGGTTTCATCGATAAGTGCAAAAACACGACCTGCTGACACCATAGATGTCTGAAGGGTAGAAAAGTTTTGTGTTACCTCGATGAGGGGATCAAAGAGGCGATTGATGTACTGGATAAAGGCATACATGGTTCCTGCCGTTATGCCTAGATAGAGACCACGATAGCCAAAGTAAGCCATCAAAACTGCATACCCCAATAGCTTCAATAAGCTCATGGCCGGACGTAGGAAGAGAGAGTCAAGGGCTACCGAACGGTTGGCGTAGACCAGGTGCTCCTGGTTTATCTCATCAAACTCTTCTTGCAGGCGCTTTTCTTGATTAAAGGCTTGAATAATACGAATGCCTTCGATGTTTTCTGCCAGCTTACTGTTAATATCTGATAAGAGACTTCTGGTTTTTTCAATGACCTTGACCGATTTTTTACGGTAGAGATTAACCAAAAGGAAAATCAAGGGTAAAAAGAGTAGAACCAAAGCTGTCAGACGATAGTCCAGAACAAGCATGGTATAAAGGGTTGTCACAAAGATAAAGACTGCTGAGATAAAGCTGGATAAGATTCCTGAAAACATATCACTAATTGTCTCAGTATCATTGGTCAAACGCGAGACGATAGAACCTGCAGGTGTCTTATCAAAATAAGACATGCCTAGCTTTTCCATATTGGCAAATGCATCACGTCGAATATCTCTAACAATGCTGTAGGACACACGAGCAAAGAGAAGGTTTCCCACATATTGGACAATAGTTTGAAGAATGTAGAGACCATAGTAAACTAGCAAAACTGTAACAGCAAGCTGGTTGAGATTATGTAGATACTGGTCGATAAAGTGCGAAGCTACCAAGGGGATGATACTCTTGATAACAGTCGTCGTAAGGAGAAAAGCGAGTGCTAAAAAGGTGAGGAGACCGTAAGGCTTGAGATAGGACAACAAGCGTTTCAATACAGCCCATTGTTCTTGTTTATTGCGCATCTTCTTCTCCTTTCATTTCTAACTGTTGGGATTGGTAGGTTTGTGCGTACCAACCATCCAAGGCGAGTAAGTCTTCGTGTGTCCCTCGCTCAATGATACGACCATCCTGCATGACCAAAATCAAATCCGCATGAACAACTGCACTGAGACGATGGGCAGTGATAATGGTTGTTTTATCTCTGCGAGTTTCCTTGAGATTATCGATGATTGCGAACTCTGTCTTGGCATCCACAGCTGATAAGGAATCATCTAAAATCAGGATATCAGGATTTAAAATCATAGCCCGACTCATAGCCAGACGTTGCTTTTGTCCACCAGATAGACTGACACCTTTTTCGCCGATAACCGTATCAAATCCCTGGGGCATGACTTGAATGTCTTGATAGACTTGAGCCAGTTTAGTTGCTTCTTCTACTTCTGAGAAAGGCAGATCAGGATTCCCAAATCGAATATTGTCTAAGATAGAGCTTGCAAAGAGAAATTGATCCTGTGGGACATATCCCATCAAACTACGTAAGTCAGCTAGTCGATAGTCACGAATGTCATGGCCATTTAGATAAATGGCTCCTTGGTCAACATCATACTCACGTAGGAGCAACTTAATCAAAGCGGTTTTCCCTGAACCAGTTTGCCCAACCAAGCCTAGAGTTTGCCCTTTTTCAAGACTAAAGTAAATATCTCGCAACGTCTCCTCGTCTTCAAAAGCAAAACTATCAATGGCATAGTCTAAACGCCCGTTTTCAATCCCATCAAGTGGAGATTCTGAGTCTTTAACAGGTGATTCTTGAGACAAGAGGCTCCCAATACGTTGAAAAGAAACTTTTCCTCTCTGAGTAATGTTAAAGAGGAAGCCAATAGCCATCAAGGGCCAGACCAGCATATCCAAGTAAGAGATAAAAGTGACCAGATTACCAACGGATACCTGTCCCGCTTGCACCATAAAGGCACCGACTAAGAGAGTTAAGGCATAAGAAGAACCAACAAAAAGCAGAACCATAGGGTCAAAGAGATTATCATATTTCATAGTTTGCAGATTCTTTTGGAAGGTTAAATCATTGACTTCCTGGAAAGAATCCAACTCGTCAGACTGATAACCAAAGGACTTGGTTACCTTGATACCCGATACAGACTCCTGAACCTTATTGTTGAGTTCAGAAAAGGCTGCTTGTGATTCGCCAAAAGCTTTGTGGGTCTTTCTCCCCAGACAACTAGTCGCATAGGCCATAAATGGCAAAGGAAGAATAGCAACCAAGGTCATCTGCCACGAGATGCTAAAGAGCATGGTTAGTAAAGTCACCAAGGCTGTGATAGAGGCATCTACTGCCGACATAACTCCCCCACCGGCTAGACGAGTCAGAGCATTGATATCATTGGTTGCATGAGCCATCAAATCCCCTGTTCGATAATTCTGATAAAAAGCTGGCGACATTTTTGTAAAGTGTTCAAATAGTCTTGAACGCATGATTTGCCCAAGTCGGTAGGAGGTTCCTAGGATATACATGCGCCAAACATAACGCAGATAGTACATCCCGAAAGCAGCGAGCAGGAGATAAAAGAGATGAAGTAGGAGCTCGTCCTGTGTTAATCGTCCTGAAGTAATGGCATCGATTACGCGCCCCATAACCATAGGTGGGATGAGGTTTAGTACAGAAACCAAAACCAAAGCTACAATTCCAACGAGATAACGGCGTTTTTCTAACTTAAAAAACCACCAGAGTTTTTGAATGATGGGCATAAAATTCCTTTCTAATTGAAAATGGAAACCTGAGGCATGGACCCCAGGTTTTTCTTATTCATAGGTGACGACACTCACTTGAACTTTGTCATACTCAGTGATAAAGATATTCATAGGAGTAACATTTCATTTATTTTCAATCTTTTACATAAATCATTCTTTATTATATAAGAATGACCTTGATTTTTCAAACTATACGTTGGGGAAATACTCCTTTTTCTGGTATAATATTGTCTATAATCTGAATGAAAAGGAATAAACTATGAAACTAATCTCGTGGAACATTGATTCCCTCAATGCAGCGTTGACGAGTGACTCTGCGCGCGCTAAATTGTCACAAGACGTTCTCCAAACTTTGGTAGCCGAAGACGCTGATATCATCGCTATCCAAGAAACCAAGCTTTCAGCTAAAGGTCCTACTAAAAAACACCTTGAGGTACTGGAAGAACTCTTCCCTAGATATGAAAACACTTGGCGCTCTTCTCAAGAGCCTGCCCGTAAAGGCTATGCCGGAACTATGTTCCTCTATAAGAAAGAACTGACTCCAAGCATCAGCTTCCCAGAAATCGGTGCACCTTCTACCATGGACTCTGAAGGTCGTATCATCACTCTAGAATTTGATACATTTTTCGTGACTCAAGTATATACTCCTAATGCTGGAGATGGTCTTAAACGCTTGGAAGAACGTCAAGTTTGGGATGTCAAATATGCTGAGTACTTGGCTGAACTAGACAAGAAAAAACCTGTCCTAGCAACTGGGGACTACAATGTTGCCCACAAGGAAATTGACCTTGCCAACCCAGCCAGCAACCGCCGTTCACCAGGTTTCACAGACGAAGAACGTGAAGGATTTACAAATCTTTTAGCCAAAGGATTTACAGACACTTTCCGTCATATCCATGGAGACGTTCCAGAACGCTATACTTGGTGGGCGCAACGCAGCAAGACTTCAAAAATCAACAATACAGGCTGGAGAATCGACTACTGGCTCACAAGTAACCGTGTAGCAGACAAGGTTACCAAGTCAGATATGATTGACTCAGGAGCACGCCAAGACCACACACCGATTGTGATGGAGATTGATTTCTAAGGAGAAAACGAATGGACTATCAAGCTGTCATCCCTGAATTTGTCGTATCGGATATCGAGAAATCGCGTCACTTCTACTGCGACTTATTGGGATTCTCTGTCGAATACGAGCGTCCTGAGGAAAAGTTTCTCTTCCTTTCGCTTGAAGACTGCCAGCTAATGCTAGAAGAAGGCAACGCAGAAGAATTATCCCAACTGACTTATCCTTTCGGACGCGGTGTCAATATTTCCTTTGGCATCAAGGATGTCCCTCAGCTCCACCAAAAACTGCTGGAAGCTAAATATCCTATCCATCGTCCGCTGACAAAAAGAAAATTTCGAGTGGGAGATAGCTTTATTTATCCCCATGAATTTGCAGTTTTGGATCCAGATGGCTATTTTTTAAGATTTAGTGAGTAGAATAATAAATCATTAGAGTGGAAAAGTAATAAAAAAAGAGGCATGTGCCTCTTTTTTTGTTTCCTATATCCTCACCTGTCTATCTTCAGACCGTTGTCCTGTGACAAACATGGTGAAGGTTGCCTTGCAGACATTTCGGCCATCTTGGTTGGTGATATCAACATCGACGACACAAGTGGTACGTCCATGATGGACACATTCTCCTTTGATAGTGAGAACATCCCCTAAATTTCCAGCTTTCAGATAGTTGATAGAAGACTGGAGTGTCACTCCATCTAAGCCAAGCGAAATCACCACAAGACCACTGATCTGGTCACAAAGGGTAAATAGATAGCCTCCATGGGCATTCCCATAATAGTTGAGTGAGGAGTCCACTACTTTTGTCGTCACCACAACGTGACCATCTCTCATTTTTTCAATTTCATAGTTTTCAAAGGCAGATATAGCGTCAAAGTGAAAATCTTTCATACGTTCCTCCTGATATTTCAAACGACACTATGATACTACTTTTCAAGACTCTGCGCAAGGGAGAAGCACTTATTCGGGAATAATACCAACTTTCTCCACAAAGCGTATAAAGGCTGCTTGTCCTTCTTCTGTTTGCTTGTAAACACCTGCATCTTCCAATACCCGAGCAAAGATTTTACCCACAGATTCTTGGACAATTTCGAGAGCTTGGTCTTTATCAGTCAATCCAGGATGACTTTCCTTCAACTCATCTGCCCATTCTTGATGATAATCTGCTACTAAAACATCCTCTCCAACTAGGTAAGCTGCTACCTGCTCCACTTCTTCCTTCAAGCGTGGTGGCAAGATGGCTAAGCCCATCACCTCAATCAAGCCGATATTTTCCTTCTTGATATGTTGGACATCCTTGTGGGGATGATAGATACCATCTGGATGCTCTGGAGATGTTTGATTGTCCCGCAAGACCAAATCCAACTCAAACAGTCCATCTCGTTTACGGGCTATCGGTGTGATGGTATGGTGCGGAGTTCCATTGCTTTCCGCCAAGACCTGCACAGTTGGATCGGAGTACTTACGCCAAGCCAGTAAGATTTTCTCAGCAAGATTTATCAAATCGTCTTTTGAATCCGACGTCAATCGAATCACAGACATAGGCCACTGAACAATTCCTGCTTTGGCAGATTCAAAACCTTTAAAGGTAAAGCTTTTCTGTAAAGGAGCCACTTCCATTGGGAAGACATGTCGCCCACCTTGATAATGGTCATGAGTCAGGATAGAGCCACCCACGATTGGTAGATCAGCATTCGAACCTGCAAAATAGCCTGGGAACTGCTCCACAATCGCTAACAAACGCTCAAAACTTTGGCGACTAATAGCCATAGGACGATGTTGGCTATCTAGGAAAATACAGTGCTCATTAAAGTACGCATAAGGCGAATACTGGAAGCCCCACTCCTGCCCAGAAATGTCAAAACGAATAATACGATGATTGCTTCTAGCTGGATGATTGACACGACCATGGTAGCCTTCATTTTCCATACAAAGCTGACATTGAGGATAGTTACTAGACTTGACCAACTTGGCTGTCGCAATCTCTTTTGGATCCTTTTCAGGCTTAGAGAGATTGATGGTAATCTCTAGTTCACCGTAGTCAGATGGTACACGATAAGCAATATTCTTTGCAATAGCCTTCAGTTTGATGTAGTCATTCTTCTGACTGAGTTGGTAGAAGTCTGCAATTGCCTGCTCTGGTGACTGGGCATAGGTATTCCAAAAATCACGATTAACCTGGCTCGGACAAGGGGTTACCAAGTTCATGAGGTCTGCACCGAGAATTTCACGCGCTGCCAGACTATCTTCAATCGTTTCCAAGCGAACGGCTTCTTCAACAAGCTGGTCTTTGAGGTCAATCAAGTTATCTTGGTCAGTCTTAACTTCCAGAGCACCATCTCCCACAAGTGCTAAAACACGATTGGTCAGATAAATCCGATCTAACTCTTCAAAGGTACTTTCTGCAATGACTTTGCTCACAAATTTTTCTACTAAGGTCACTAGAAAACCTCCTTTTGACTATTCAAGAACGCGAGTTCCACCTGCAACTTCAGCGATATAGAAGCTTGGAGCATAGCCAACGATTTCTTCATAGTGCTTGCCTACAGCTTCTTTAAAGGCCTCAACCGCATCTTTTTGAACCAGGGCAATGGCACAACCACCAAAACCTGCTCCTGTCATACGAGCACCAAGAACACCTTCTTGAGCCCAAGCAGTATGAACCAAGGTATCCAATTCCAAACCAGTCACTTCGTAGTCATGTTCCAAAGAAACGTGAGACGCATTCATCAAACGACCAAACTTGTCCAAATCTCCTGCTTGAAGAGCCGCTTGTGCCTTAAGGGTGCGTTGATTTTCAAGAACAGCATGGCGGGCACGTTTCAAACGATTTGCGTCTTTGATTAGATAGCTGTATTCATCAAAAGCCCATTCATCCAACTCACCTAAAGTCTGGATATCCAAGGCGACTTGGAGTTCTTCCACTGCTTTTTCACACTCAGCACGGCGTTCATTATATTTAGAATCTGCAAGTTCACGGCGTTTGTTGGTATTCATGATAACAACAACATTGTCTTTCAAATCAAGAGGAACCAAGTCGTATTCTAACGTATTAGTATCTAGGTAAATAGCACGTTGGTCAGCCCCCATACCGATGGCAAACTGGTCCATAATACCAGAGTTAACACCGATAAAATTATTCTCTGTCAATTTTCCGATTTTAACTAAGTCTAGACGGTCCAATTTTAGGTCAAAGAGGTATTCTGCCACGACACCTGTCAAAAGCTCCAAGGATGCAGAAGAAGACAAGCCCGCACCATTTGGGATATTCCCAAAAACGTAAAAATCAAAACCTTTATCAATCACATGACCAGCTTCTTGCAAGAAATGAAGGACACCCTTTGGATAGTTGGTCCAGTTGTGCTCTTTCTCAAACTTAAGGTCAGCTAGAGGAACTTCGATGATTCCTTTATCCTCAAAGTTAGCTGAGTAAAAACGCAATACTTGGTCATCACGCTTACGTGCGGCCCCATAAGTTCCGAGTGAAATAGCAGCTGGGAAAACATGGCCACCATTATAGTCAGTATGTTCCCCAATCAAGTTGATACGGCCTGGTGAGAAGAAGGTTTGATCTGCTTCTTGACCAAAAACCGCAAGAAAGTCCTTGCGAAGTGCATCAGCAGTAAGATGTTGTGTCATATGAATTCTCCTTTGACAATTTGTTAGGTAAAAAAGTTTACCTTGTAATCGTTTTCTTCTATTGTACCCAAGGGTTTTGCTTTGGTCAACAATTTTACCGATATTTTACTAAACTATGAGTAAAAAGCAAGAAAAATATGCTATAATAACCTAAAAAGGAGGGGAATTATGGCTACACTCAAAGATATCGCTCAGCTAGCCTCTGTTTCAATCGCAACTGTATCCCGTGTCCTCAATCGCGATCAGAGTCTATCTGTCACAGAAGAAACCCGACATCGTATTTTAACCGTCGCCGAAGAACTAGGTTACACCAAGCATCTCAAAACTGGTGAATCTCATAAACTCAAACAAAAGATTGCCATCATCCAATGGGTCAGTGAACAGGGAGAGTTAGAAGACCTCTACTACTACCAGATTCGACTAGGAATTGAAAATAGAGCCCAAGAATTAGATTACGAAATCTTGCGCTATTTCAACGACCAACCTTTCACGCTTAGCGAAGAAGTCATTGGAATTCTTTGTATTGGAAAATTTAGCCAAGCACAGATTGCCTCATTTGAAGAATATCAAAAACCTCTAGTTTTTCTTGATAGTGACACCATCGCCTTGGGCCATACCTGTGTCATTACAGATTTTAATAATGCTGTTAGACAGGTGGTTGATTACTTTACAGACCACAGGATTAAGAAGATTGGTATCTTATCCGGTCTTGAAACTACTACTGACCAAGAAGAAGTCATCGCAGACAAGCGTTTAGATTACTTCAAATCTTATACGCAAGAAAAAGGAATTTATAACGAGAAATTCGTTTTCCAAGGTCTATTTACTGCTCAATCTGGATATGATTTAATGAAAGAAGCTATCGAAAAATTAGGAGAGAAGCTTCCACAAGCCTTTTTTGCAGCCAGTGATAGCTTGGCCATTGGTGCCCTTCGCGCCCTTCAAGAAGCCAGCATCAGCATACCAGAGCGCGTCAGCATTATTTCCTTTAATGATACCATTCTGACTAAGCAAGTGTTCCCACCACTTTCCAGTATTACAGTCTACACCGAAGAAATGGGACGCACAGGAATGGATATTCTGAACAGAGAAGTCCTTCACGGCCGTAAAATCCCAAGCCTCACTATGCTGGGAACCAAACTGACTTTAAGAGAAAGCACCTTGCATTAAGTACAAGAGTTGAATACAAAAAATCCTAATAAGAGCTTCTCAGTTCTCTATTAGGATTTTCTTTTTTATACTCAAAGAGCAAACTAGGAAGCGAGCCGCAAGCTGCTCAAAGCACTGCTTTGAGGTTGTGGATAAGACTGACGAAGTCAGCTCAAAACACTGTTTTGAGGTTGCAGATAGAGCTGACGTGGTTTGAAGAGATTTTTGAAGAGTATTAATCCATCACAATCATAGACTTGATAGTCTTGCGCTCATCCATATCTTTATAGGCTTGATCAATATCTTCCAGTTTATAACTTGAAGTAAAGACACGACCTGGATTGATATCACCGTCAAGGACAGCTTTGAGCAAGAATTGTTTATCGTATGTTGTCGCAGAAGCTGCTCCACCTGCAACAGAGATATTTTGCATAAAGGTTGAACCAAGTGCACGATTCTTATAATGTGGAACTCCTACAAATCCCATGCGACCGCCATTATGAAGGACACCCAGTGCTTGCTCAACAGCAACCTCAGTACCAACACACTCAAGTGCTGCATCTGCTCCACCGCCAAGAATTTCACGTACCTTGGCAATTCCTTCTTCTCCTCGCTCAGCTACGACTGCTGTCGCGCCTGACTCCAAGGCCATTTGTTGACGGTCTTCGTGGCGACTCATAAGGACAATTTGGGATGCGCCACGCATCTTAGCTGCAATGACAGCACATTGACCAACAGCCCCATCCCCAATAACGACAACTTTGTCGCCTTTTTGCACATTAGCCACACGCGCTGCATGGTAACCGGTCGGCATGACATCAGCAAGTGTCAAAAGTGACTTGAGCATGCCTTCTGTGTAGTCAGACGGTTGCCCAGGAATTTTTACAAGTGCCCAATTGGCGTAGTGGAAACGGAGATATTCAGCTTGGAAATTTCCTCCTAGATTATTTCCAATATGATTGTCACAAGAACCATCAAATCCAGCACGACATGCGTCGCATTCCCCACAGCCATGAGTAAATGGTACAATCACAAAATCACCGGGCTTGACTGTTGTAATGGCTTTCCCAGTTTCTTCAACGATTCCGATCGCTTCGTGTCCGCTATTTTTGTGACCCGCTTTAATATCTGGATTACGATAGCTCCAAAGGTCCGAACCACAAACACAAGCACGTACCACACGGATAATAACATCATCCGCCTCTTGAATGCTTGGACGCTTGACTTCTTCGATACCGACCTGACCTGCTTTGATATAAACTGCTGATTTCATAAAATTTCCTCTCTGTATGTAACTACCTTAAGTATACACTTTTTATCAAGCTTTCGCTCTCTAATACTACGCCTCATCAATGATGATGTTCATGTCCATGGTTTTGGACTGCTTCTAGCTCTTCCATATTTCGCTTATGAGTTTGATGACTTGCTAGGTCTGCGTCAATCTCAATGGTGATATTTTGAAAACCACAATCTTTGAGTTTGCTTCGAATGGATTCTTTACAAAGCTCCATCTGTTCAATTTCTTTTAGACAAACATGGACAATGGCATTTTTTTCCAAACCATCCATGGTCCAGAGGTTTAGCTGATTGATACTAGTCACATGGTCCAACTGCTCCAAATCACTCTTTACTTGCTTGATATCTACTCCTTCCGGTACAGCATCTAAGAAAATCTTAAGCGTGGACCAAAAACGTGGAATAGCTTTTGACAGAATAAAGATAGAGATGACAAGAGATAAGAGCGGATCCAGAATATACCAGTCGGTAAATCGCAGAACAATGGCCATTAGGATAACAGCCACCCAACCCAGAGTATCTTCCAGAAAATGCAGGCTCAAAATAGACTCATTCTTAGTTTTTCCCTTACGAACGACAAGACTGGCTAGCACATTAATACTAACAGCAATGATTCCTAGCCAGAGGATTCCCTCATCATTGACAGGTTGTGGATGAAAGAGTTTTGTTATATTTCCCAAGATTACCAGAACAGATCCTGTCATCAGAATCACAGCCGTTACCAAGGCACCTAGAAGGCTAAACCGTTTGTAACCCAAGGTGTAATGACTATCTTCTTCACGATTGGAGATTGTTTCAAGAAAGGCTGATATCCCTATTGCAATTGCATCCCCCAAGTCATGAATTGAGTCCGCAAGAACTGCACTCGATCCAAAAATCCCTCCTGCGATAAACTCAACAATGGCATAACTCAAATTCAAGAAAAATGCTAACCAAACAGCATGTTTTGTCTTCATAATCCTTAATCCTCTGATATAATAGATTCATGAACATCTTGTTCATTATCTATTATCCAATACTATCAACAGAAAGGATAGAAGCATTCTGTTCAGTTTGTAAGTTACTGAACAGTTTGTTCAAATTGTTCATATGAGTACTCAAGATCGTCGCATTACCAAGACTCGAAAAGCTATCTATGCTGCTTTCTTACAATTACTAAATCAAAAAAACTTTGAAACCATCACTGTTCAGGAGATAATAGACCTAGCAGATGTCGGTCGTTCCACCTTTTATAGCCATTATGAAAGTAAAGAATTACTCCTAGACGAGCTCTGCCGTTATCTCTTCCATCATCTTTTTGAACGTGAGAAAAATATATCTAAAGAAGCTTATTTGGCTCATATCTTTTTGCATTTTAAGAAAAATCAAGACCATATCACCAGCCTCCTTTTTTCAAAAAATGACTACTTCCTCCGTCAATTACAGAAAGAATTGGAACACCACGTCTACCCCATGGTTGTAGAGGACTTACAAGTTGCCTATCCTAATATTCCTGACTCCTACCTCAAGCACTTTGTTGTAACTAACTTTATCGAAACATTGACTTGGTGGCTGAAAAAGGGGAAATCTTATAAGGAAGATCAAGTAGTGAGATTTTACTTAGACGTCATGAAAATAACAACCAAACAAAAATAAATCATCATTATTCTAGCTAGAAAGGAAATCTTATGAACTTCGTTATTATTCTTGCTATTTTTATAGCCTTCTTACTTCTTGCTTTTCCTCTTATTCATTTATTGGCCATCCTTTCAGAATTAATAAAGGGCAAGAACACTCTAGGAAATCGACTTCTGTTCATAGGAAGTTGCCTTGCGACCTTATCTCTCATCCTCTACTTCCTTTTGCCGATTGTTGCTTTATTCATTTGGCTGATTGGTTGTGGTTTGATTTGCTACGGAGCCTATTGGAATGGCAAACGAAAAGAAAACTTTCATCCAGTTCACCATCTTATTCGAATTGGAATCGCACTGGTTCTTACTATCTTGTTAGCCTTGATACAATAAAAAAGGACCGTCTGATCCTTTTTTATTTACTGTTAAGAGTATCAACTAATCCAATAATCCTTTGAAACTTTATTACTTAAGTATTCCTTCTTGAAGGAGAAACTCACGCGCCACTGTTTCAGCCGACTTGCCTTCTACTCCGACTTGATAGTTCATCTGACTCATCTGGCTCTCGGTGATTTTACCAGCTAGTTTATTAAGAATAGCTTCTAATTCAGGATGTTTTTCGAGTAATTCAGCTTTCATCAGTGGTGCACCTTGATATGGCGGGAAGAGTTGTTTATCATCCTCCAAAACCACTAAATCATAGCGAGCAATTTCAGCATCTGTTGAGTAAGCATCTGTAATTTGAATGTCCCCTGACTGGATGGCTTGGTAGCGAAGAGCTGGCTCCATGGTTGCCACATTGAGATTCAATCCATAAACAGACTGCAAGCCCTTGTTTCCATCCTCACGATCATTAAACTCTAGAGTGAATCCCGCCTTGAGCTGTCCTTCTACTTTTTTCAAGTCTGAAATCGTCTTAAGTCCATATTCTTGCGCAATTTTTTTGGGAACTGCTATAGCATAAGTATTTTGATAAGCCATAGGTTTAAGAAAGGCTAGTTGATCCTGTTTGGCAATGCCATCACGAGCAACTTCATAAACCTTTTCTGGGTCATGTCCAACTTCTGGAGATGGTTGGAGGAGACTCTCTGTCACTGTTCCAGAAAATTCTGGATAGATATCAATGTCCCCTTTTTTCAGCGCTTGGTAAAGAAAGTCTGTCTTCCCAAAATTAGGTTTAACCGTCACTGTCATATCCGTATTTTCCTCAATGAGAAGTTTATACATATTCATGAGAATCTCAGGTTCAGGTCCTAACTTCCCAGCAATGACGAGATTGTCTTTCTCATTATGTGGAATCATGCTTGGAACATAACTAACTCCCAAACCAAGGACCATGACAGCAAAGGTCGAAACAATCGTACGCAACTTTGCCTTTTCCAACCATTTAAGAATGATATTAAAGAGAATGGCCAAGATGGCTGATGAGATTGCTCCGATTAAAATGAGACTAGCATTCCGACGATCAATTCCCAAAAGGATAAAGGAGCCCAATCCACCAGCTCCCACAAGAGCTGCTAGAGTCGCTGTACCAATGATCATAACGGTCGCTGTTCGAACCCCCGATACAATGACAGGCATGGCAAGTGGAATTTCAAACTTCTTGAGTCGCTCCCACTTGGTCATCCCAAAAGCAATCCCTGCCTCCTCAAGACTAGGATCAATACCATTCAGGGCTGTGATTGTATTTTCCAAAATCGGGAAAATAGCGTAAATGACAAGGGCTGTGAGGGCTGGTAAGGTTCCAATCCCCATGAAAGGAATAAAGAGCCCCAACAAAGCCATTGAAGGAATGGTCTGGAAGATACCTGCAACTTGTAGCACCCAGGTCGCTGCTTTTTTGTGACCATTTAGATAAACCGCAAGTGGGATGGTCAGAAAAATAGCGACCAATAAGGTCAAAAGAGATAATTGTAAGTGTTGTCCCAGAGCTGTTACCCATTCACTAAATCGCTCCTGAAAGGTTGAAATGAAATTAGACATGAAGGACACCTCCAAACAAGTTTGCTACAAAGTCTGTCGCAGGTGCTTGTAGAATTGTTTCAGGGTCAGCGACCTGGCGAATCTCTCCATCCTGTAAAACAGCAATCCGATCGCCTAATTTTAAGGCCTCGTCCGTATCATGAGTCACGAAAATGGTCGTCATACCGAACTCCTTGTGCAAATCTTTGGTGAGAGCTTGCAACTGCTTGCGGGAGATAGCATCGAGAGCAGAGAAGGGCTCATCCATCAGCAAGATTTTTGGTTCCCCAATGATGGCCCGCACAATCCCAATTCGTTGTTGCTCCCCACCCGATAACTCACTAGGTATGCGATTTGCATACTCTGCAGCAGGCAGACCCACCTTGTCCAAGAGTTCTTCTGTTTTAGAGGCGATTTGTTCCTTACTCCAGCCCTTCATCTCAGGAATGAGAGCTATATTTTCCGCAACCGTCAAGTTAGGAAATAGGGCAATAGCTTGGAGGACATAGCCGGTACTGAGACGTAACTCCCGTTCATCATAGTCCTTGATGCGTTTCCCATCCATATAGATATTGCCATCAGTCGGCTCCAAGAGACGGTTAATCATCTTGATCATGGTGGTCTTTCCAGATCCTGAAGGACCCACTAGCACCATAAATTCTCCATTTTCAATGCGGAGATTGACATCTTTTAAAATGTCCTTATCCGTGTAGCGTAAGGCTACATGTTTGTATTCAATCATGTTCTTCCTCTATAAGTTTTCTGTCTCTAAGAGTATCCAATAGGCTACTTGCCGGATGCCCTAGGACTTTTTCAATATCTGTTGAAACCCCAGCTTGTTCGCCAGCTTTAATTGCTGTATAGGTACTGACCCAGGCATCGTACTCCCAAGTTTGTGCTGGCCATTTTTTCCGTGACTCATAAGCTTCTTCTACTGTTTCATCCACATACGCGATGGCGTTACCGGTTTCTTTTGAGAGAAGCGCTACGATTTCTTCCATGGAAAGATCCTCTGGCCCTGTCAAATTCAAGGTTTGATTTTCCCATTTTTTAGGTTTTAATAGAATTTCTGCTGCAACCCTAGAAGTATCCTTACGGGCAACAGCTGATACCAGGCCACTACCAGCCGGACCACGAATTTCTCCATTTTCAAGGGCCATATCAATAAAGAAATCCAAGTAAAAATTATCTCTTAGAAACGTGTAGGTGAAGCCTAACTCCTTGATATAGGCTTCTGTCTGGGCATGATCTCGAGACAAGGTAAAAGTTTCCTGTTCATCTGCCCCATAAAAGGAGGTATAGACGATATGCTGGACCCCTGCTAGCTTTGCGGCATCTAAAAAACTCTTGTGTTCCTTCACACGCTCTGGATTTTCGCGAGCAGAGACCATCAGCAAGACATCAATCCCCTGTAAGGCCTCAACCACCTCTGGAGTTTTGGCATACACCATCTGACGAATTTCCGCAGATGCATAAATCTTTGCACGCTCTGGGCTTCGTGCTAGATGGATTGAAGCGATTCCTTTTTGATCTATAAGATTCGCCACATAGGAACCTAATTTCCCTGTTACACCTGTTATTCCAATCATAACTGTTACTCCCTTTCCCTAGATGTCATTTTCATTAGCCTTTAGATTTGAGATAATGCGCTCTTGATAGGTCTCAAATTCTCGGATTTCTTGATCCGAAAAGCCTTGGTAGAAAATCTCCCCCAATTCTTTACTGACACGGTCTCCAATTTCTTTTTGTGCCCAACCGAGGTCTGTCAAAGAGATATATTTTTTCCTTTTATCCTGCGTGCAAGGTTGAATCGTGACCAAACCTTGTTCTTCCAATTTCTTAACCATACTGGTCAATGTATTATTGGCTAAACCCGTCGCAAGAGCAATATCGGTCGTAGTAACGCACCCCAACTCTTGCTTCCACAAAATCGTTAAAATTTTCCCTTGTTCACTCCGGTATTGAGCATCTGGTTCCTTGCTCAAGAGTTTTTGAAAGATACGCCCATTCAACAAACGAATCTGTAGAGCTTGGTAGCCCCCTATCATCTTATTCATTTTGTCTCCTTTTTCTTCCATATGGAACTTTATACTGCTAATTGTAATCTTTTTGATTACATCTGTCAACTCTTTCGATATAGAAATAATAAAAACTTCCTACTAAAAAGTAGAAAGCCATCATTTTTATAAAATTAAACAGGAATCACATCAGAAGCATTCCTCTTAAAGAAAGTACTATGAGCTAGATAAGGACCGTACTTAGAATTTTGACTATAAACCAACCATAAAGGAATGATAAAACTTTTTATAAAGTAGAGTAAGCAAAAAAGTAAAAAAGAACTAAAACTAAGATCCTTTAACTCAAGAAAGTAAAGATAATAAAAAAGCGACGAATTTAATAGAATATTTAATCCAGTAGCAAAACTAGCTGACATGGTATTCGTTTTAATCTGAGGATTAAAGAGTTTGATAAGAAATAAAGCTAATAAGGAAGTATTATAGATACAAATCGGCTTGTAGTCATGACGATAGAAAACTAAACATTTATAATTATAAAAAATAAGTCCTCTGCTAAAATTACTTGCTTTGTTAATCCAAACATGGGAGACTCCACTAATATCACTCCAAGGAACAAATAAATCTAATCTTCTAAGGTAAATCCCATCCTGTGAAATATAAAATTTCCAAGGAAAAAGAAAATTTATGCCAATGCCAACTAAAATTAATAAAAGAAGGCAATACACCAACTGTATTTGATCAAAACTAAAAGTGTAATCAAAAAGGGTAATCGATTGAAATCCTCGGCCAACAATTTGATTAAAACCTAGAAAAAACAAAACAATGATAAATAAAACAAATCTATAAAAAATACTACGAAACTTAACACCTTTTGTCATAAATTATGTTCTCCTAAATTATACAATCATCGTCAAATAATACTATATAATTTTATCTAACAATAGTATACCATTAAATACTCAAAGAATATAAAAATGATAGAAAGAGATATTAAAAATAGAGCCTAGCTAAAAACTAAACTCTTTTTCTTTTATTCTTCTTCAACCAAGCGTTTAAACTCTGCTTGGATTTCTGTATTTTCTGTTGGTTTTAAGTACATGACCCCACCATTAGTAGTCGGTGAATAAAAGACAATTGCTTCTCCTGTATTGCTTATCGCAAAGAAGTAACTATGAACATCCGGGTATTTATCCCAATTACTATAACGCTCTACAATTCGGAACTGGGCATTACCGAGACCTGTATCCGTATACTCGGCATTCATTTTCTCACTTGGTCCATCATCCCTAAGGGTATAGAGATGGTCAGCCCCAACATCCCCTCCTGCGATCCCCTTTTGGTAATTGGGTTGTCCTAGTCTTTCGCCCCAGTCCTTTATAAAAGCTTCAAGTTTGGCAGATTTGTTAGCGTTCCAAGGAGCTTTTTGCTCTTCACCTGAAATAGTCTTGCTGCTAGTAGAAGTTTCAAATTTCTGCCAATCAAGTTGATTGAGATCTAGTATTTCAGCCTCTGTTTTTCCAAAATCTGCATGTAAACTCTTATTCCCAGGAACTCGGATATCCTGTTCTTGTAATTTACTTGCAGCTTGCTGATTTACATTTAGATGATACAGCACTCCTCTACCTTCACCTGTTCCAGAGGACCAACTTAATTCTAAGATATCACCGCTCTGATAGATATTCATAGCATTTCTAGCACCACCGTGACCTGCTACAAAACCTTCTGCTAGAAGTACCGGTTTCTCATTTACTAAATAATAAAGCCCCGAAATAAAATAACCACCACTAGATTGCTCAACACCGATTAGCAATTCCTCTACACCATCTTGATTAAGGTCTGTATAGACATAGCGCATCTTATCCGCTTGATAAACTGCATTTTCAAGTGCCCAACTATCAATAGGCCAATCAGTTGTATTCAGATTTTAATAAAGATCTAGAATTTTAGCTGTATCCTTAGGTGTAGAAAGAATTTTTTGGTAATCATCAAAAATCGACTTGTATAATTCTTTATAATCTTTCTTAGATGATTCATTCGTTGTAGACTGACTAGTAGAAGACGATAAGCTGCTATCCTTACTAGAAATTTCAACATTTTGACTCCTACAACCAAATGTAAATAAACTTAGAACAAGAACAAAGAAAGATCCTAATACTTTTTTATTCTCCATAGCATTCTCCTTAATAGTTACAGAAAAATAATGCTTAAATCTCTCTTACATTATATCAAATATAAAAAACTTTAACATAAAAGAATAAAACTTAAAAAGCAATAACTGATTTAAAATATGAAAAAAGGGAAAATAAAAAAAGAGCTAAAAAGCTCTTTCATTACGGAGAATAAGGGATTCGAACCCTTGCGCCGGTTACCCGACCTAACGATTTAGCAAACCGTCCTCTTCAGCCTCTTGAGTAATTCTCCTATTAATGGGCACGAGTGGACTCGAACCACCGACCTCACGCTTATCAGGCGTGCGCTCTAACCACCTGAGCTACGCGCCCAAGTTAAAAACTTGGTAATGAACAAAGTTCAAAGCGGGTGACGAGAATCGAACTCGCGACAACAGCTTGGAAGGCTGTAGTTTTACCACTAAACTACACCCGCATAAATATATAAAAATATGGCACGAGACGGAATCGAACCGCCGACACATGGAGCTTCAATCCATTGCTCTACCAACTGAGCTACCGAGCCAATATTGCGGGAGCAGGATTTGAACCTACGACCTTCGGGTTATGAGCCCGACGAGCTACCGAGCTGCTCCATCCCGCGTTAATAATAAATAAAGGAGGATGTGGGATTCGAACCCACGCACGCTTTTACACGCCTGACGGTTTTCAAGACCGTTCCCTTCAGCCGGACTTGGGTAATCCTCCATCATTCCAATGGACCTTGTAGGACTTGAACCTACGACCACTCGGTTATGAGCCGAGAGCTCTAACCAGCTGAGCTAAAGGTCCAACAAGATCATTATAGCGGCGAAGGGGATCGAACCCCCGACCTCCCGGGTATGAACCGGACGCTCTAGCCAGCTGAGCTACACCGCCATCAATCGGGAAGACAGGATTCGAACCTGCGACACCTTGGTCCCAAACCAAGTACTCTACCAAGCTGAGCTACTTCCCGAATTAAATTGTTAATGCACCCTAGAGGAGTCGAACCTCTAACCGCCTGATTCGTAGTCAGGTACTCTATCCAGTTGAGCTAAGGGTGCTCTTCAATATATGCCGAGGACCGGAATCGAACCGGTACGATCGTTACCAATCGCAGGATTTTAAGTCCTGTGCGTCTGCCAGTTCCGCCACCCCGGCCTCTATAAGCGAACGACGGGATTCGAACCCGCGACCCCCACCTTGGCAAGGTGGTGTTCTACCACTGAACTACGTTCGCATCGACTCTGGTTTATATTAAAAAAAATGCCGGCTACATGACTTGAACACGCGACCCTCTGATTACAAATCAGATGCTCTACCAACTGAGCTAAGCCGGCTGATTTCTATTATGCGGGTTAAGGGACTTGAACCCCCACGCCGTTAAGCGCCAGATCCTAAATCTGGTGCGTCTGCCAATTCCGCCAAACCCGCAAATATGACCCGTACTGGGCTCGAACCAGTGACCCATTGATTAAAAGTCAATTGCTCTACCAACTGAGCTAACGAGTCAAATAACTTTCGTTATTACGGTCCCGACGGGAATCGAACCCGCGATCTTCGCCGTGACAGGGCGACGTGATAACCGCTACACTACGGGACCTATGGGAGTTAACGGGATCGAACCGCTGACCCTCTGCTTGTAAGGCAGATGCTCTCCCAGCTGAGCTAAACTCCCTCGAGCTAAGCGACTTCCATATCTCACAGGGGGCAACCCCCAACTACTTCCGGCGTTCTAGGGCTTAACTTCTGTGTTCGGCATGGGAACAGGTGTATCTCCTAGGCTATCGTCACTTAACTTTGAGTCTTACATACTCAAAATTGAATATCTATCAAATTACAAGAAAACCTTCACACTTCGTATTCTCAGTTACTTTGGATAAGTCCTCGAGCTATTAGTATTAGTCCGCTACATGTGTCGCCACACTTCCACTTCTAACCTATCTACCTGATCTTCTCTCAGGGCTCTTACTGATATAAAATCATGGGAAATCTCATCTTGAGGTGGGTTTCACACTTAGATGCTTTCAGCGTTTATCCCTTCCCTACATAGCTACCCAGCGATGCCTTTGGCAAGACAACTGGTACACCAGCGGTAAGTCCACTCTGGTCCTCTCGTACTAGGAGCAGATCCTCTCAAATTTCCTACGCCCGCGACGGATAGGGACCGAACTGTCTCACGACGTTCTGAACCCAGCTCGCGTGCCGCTTTAATGGGCGAACAGCCCAACCCTTGGGACCGACTACAGCCCCAGGATGCGACGAGCCGACATCGAGGTGCCAAACCTCCCCGTCGATGTGAACTCTTGGGGGAGATAAGCCTGTTATCCCCAGGGTAGCTTTTATCCGTTGAGCGATGGCCCTTCCATACGGAACCACCGGATCACTAAGCCCGACTTTCGTCCCTGCTCGAGTTGTAGCTCTCGCAGTCAAGCTCCCTTATACCTTTACACTCTGCGAATGATTTCCAACCATTCTGAGGGAACCTTTGGGCGCCTCCGTTACCTTTTAGGAGGCGACCGCCCCAGTCAAACTGCCCGTCAGACACTGTCTCCGATAGGGATCACCTATCCGGGTTAGAGTGGCCATAACACAAGGGTAGTATCCCAACAACGTCTCCTTCGAAACTGGCGTCCCGAGCTCATAGACTCCTACCTATCCTGTACATGTGGTACAGACACTCAATATCAAACTGCAGTAAAGCTCCATGGGGTCTTTCCGTCCTGTCGCGGGTAACCTGCATCTTCACAGGTACTAAAATTTCACCGAGTCTCTCGTTGAGACAGTGCCCAAATCATTACGCCTTTCGTGCGGGTCGGAACTTACCCGACAAGGAATTTCGCTACCTTAGGACCGTTATAGTTACGGCCGCCGTTTACTGGGGCTTCAATTCATACCTTCGCGTTACCGCTAAGCACTCCTCTTAACCTTCCAGCACCGGGCAGGCGTCACCCCCTATACATCATCTTACGATTTAGCAGAGAGCTGTGTTTTTGATAAACAGTTGCTTGGGCCTATTCACTGCGGCTGACCTAAAGTCAGCACCCCTTCTCCCGAAGTTACGGGGTCATTTTGCCGAGTTCCTTAACGAGAGTTCTCTCGCTCACCTGAGGCTACTCGCCTCGACTACCTGTGTCGGTTTGCGGTACGGGTAGAGTATGTTTAAACGCTAGAAGCTTTTCTTGGCAGTGTGACGTCACTAACTTCGCTACTAAACTTCGCTCCCCATCACAGCTCAATGTTATAGAATTAAGCATTTGACTCAATTCACACCTCACTGCTTAGACAGACACTTCCAATCGTCTGCTTTAGTTAGCCTACTGCGTCCCTCCATCACTACATACTCTAGTACAGGAATATCAACCTGTTGTCCATCGGATACACCTTTCGGTCTCTCCTTAGGTCCCGACTAACCCAGGGCGGACGAGCCTTCCCCTGGAAACCTTAGTCTTACGGTGGACAGGATTCTCACCTGTCTTTCGCTACTCATACCGGCATTCTCACTTCTATGCGTTCCAGCGCTCCTCACGGTACACCTTCACCACACATAGAACGCTCTCCTACCATACCTATAAAGGTATCCACAGCTTCGGTAAATTGTTTTAGCCCCGGTACATTTTCGGCGCAGGGTCACTCGACTAGTGAGCTATTACGCACTCTTTGAATGAATAGCTGCTTCTAAGCTAACATCCTAGTTGTCTGTGCAACCCCACATCCTTTTCCACTTAACAATTATTTTGGGACCTTAGCTGGTGGTCTGGGCTGTTTCCCTTTCGACTACGGATCTTAGCACTCGCAGTCTGACTGCCGACCATAATTCATTGGCATTCGGAGTTTATCTGAGATTGGTAATCCGGGATGGACCCCTCACCCAAACAGTGCTCTACCTCCAAGAATCTTGATGTCGACGCTAGCCCTAAAGCTATTTCGGAGAGAACCAGCTATCTCCAAGTTCGTTTGGAATTTCTCCGCTACCCACAAGTCATCCAAGCACTTTTCAACGTGCCCTGGTTCGGTCCTCCAGTGCGTCTTACCGCACCTTCAACCTGCTCATGGGTAGGTCACATGGTTTCGGGTCTACGACATAATACTAAAGCGCCCTATTCAGACTCGGTTTCCCTACGGCTCCGTCTCTTCAACTTAACCTCGCATCATATCGTAACTCGCCGGTTCATTCTACAAAAGGCACGCTCTCACCCATTAACGGGCTCGAACTTGTTGTAGGCACACGGTTTCAGGTTCTATTTCACTCCCCTCCCGGGGTGCTTTTCACCTTTCCCTCACGGTACTGGTTCACTATCGGTCACTAGGGAGTATTTAGGGTTGGGAGATGGTCCTCCCAGATTCCGACGGGATTTCACGTGTCCCGCCGTACTCAGGATACTGCTAGGTACAAAGACTATTTAAAATACGAGGCTCTCACTCTCTTTGGCTGATCTTCCCATATCATTCTTCTATAATCTTTGAGTCCACATTGCAGTCCTACAACCCCGAAGAGTAAACTCTTCGGTTTGCCCTCCTGCCGTTTCGCTCGCCGCTACTAAGGCAATCGCTTTTGCTTTCTCTTCCTGCAGCTACTTAGATGTTTCAGTTCACTGCGTCTTCCTCCTCATATCCTTAACAGATATGGGTAACAGGTAGTACCTGTTGGGTTCCCCCATTCGGAAATCCCTGGATCATCGCTTACTTACAGCTACCCAAGGCATATCGTCGTTTGTCACGTCCTTCTTCGGCTCCTAGTGCCAAGGCATCCACCGTGCGCCCTTATTAACTTAACCTTATTTTTCTGACCTTTCAGTCATAAACTCTTATTAATACTACAGCGTTTTCGGTTTATTTTCTTGTTACTATTTGATATAGATATTCAATTTTCAATGTGCATGACTTGGTGATCTCTCACCAATGGAGCCTAGCGGGATCGAACCGCTGACCTCCTGCGTGCAAAGCAGGCGCTCTCCCAGCTGAGCTAAGGCCCCACAAGACCTCTCAAGACTAAACAAGACCAATGTGCTTTCCTTATCCTTAGAAAGGAGGTGATCCAGCCGCACCTTCCGATACGGCTACCTTGTTACGACTTCACCCCAATCATCTATCCCACCTTAGGCGGCTGGCTCCAAAAAGGTTACCTCACCGACTTCGGGTGTTACAAACTCTCGTGGTGTGACGGGCGGTGTGTACAAGGCCCGGGAACGTATTCACCGCGGCGTGCTGATCCGCGATTACTAGCGATTCCGACTTCATGTAGGCGAGTTGCAGCCTACAATCCGAACTGAGACTGGCTTTAAGAGATTAGCTTGCCGTCACCGACTTGCGACTCGTTGTACCAGCCATTGTAGCACGTGTGTAGCCCAGGTCATAAGGGGCATGATGATTTGACGTCATCCCCACCTTCCTCCGGTTTATTACCGGCAGTCTCGCTAGAGTGCCCAACTAAATGATGGCAACTAACAATAGGGGTTGCGCTCGTTGCGGGACTTAACCCAACATCTCACGACACGAGCTGACGACAACCATGCACCACCTGTCACCTCTGTCCCGAAGGAAAACTCTATCTCTAGAGCGGTCAGAGGGATGTCAAGACCTGGTAAGGTTCTTCGCGTTGCTTCGAATTAAACCACATGCTCCACCGCTTGTGCGGGCCCCCGTCAATTCCTTTGAGTTTCAACCTTGCGGTCGTACTCCCCAGGCGGAGTGCTTAATGCGTTAGCTACGGCACTAAACCCCGGAAAGGGTCTAACACCTAGCACTCATCGTTTACGGCGTGGACTACCAGGGTATCTAATCCTGTTTGCTCCCCACGCTTTCGAGCCTCAGCGTCAGTTACAAGCCAGAGAGCCGCTTTCGCCACCGGTGTTCCTCCATATATCTACGCATTTCACCGCTACACATGGAATTCCACTCTCCCCTCTTGCACTCAAGTTAAACAGTTTCCAAAGCGTACTATGGTTAAGCCACAGCCTTTAACTTCAGACTTATCTAACCGCCTGCGCTCGCTTTACGCCCAATAAATCCGGACAACGCTCGGGACCTACGTATTACCGCGGCTGCTGGCACGTAGTTAGCCGTCCCTTTCTGGTAAGATACCGTCACAGTGTGAACTTTCCACTCTCACACTCGTTCTTCTCTTACAACAGAGCTTTACGATCCGAAAACCTTCTTCACTCACGCGGCGTTGCTCGGTCAGACTTCCGTCCATTGCCGAAGATTCCCTACTGCTGCCTCCCGTAGGAGTCTGGGCCGTGTCTCAGTCCCAGTGTGGCCGATCACCCTCTCAGGTCGGCTATGTATCGTTGCCTTGGTGAGCCGTTACCTCACCAACTAGCTAATACAACGCAGGTCCATCTGGTAGTGATGCAATTGCACCTTTTAAGCAGTTATCATGCGATATCTACTATTATGCGGTATTAGCTATCGTTTCCAATAGTTATCCCCCGCTACCAGGCAGGTTACCTACGCGTTACTCACCCGTTCGCAACTCATCCGGAAAGAGCAAGCTCCTTCCTTCAGCGTTCTACTTGCATGTATTAGGCACGCCGCCAGCGTTCGTCCTGAGCCAGGATCAAACTCTCATTAAAAGTTTGAGTTCTCACTCATTTCTGTCACTGACAGATTTATTGTTTTTTTCATTGTTCAGTACTACAACATCAGTTGTAGTGCCCTGCACATTGGTTCGTCTTGTTCAGTTTTCAAAGGTCTTTGCCTCTCACTTCTCTCGTGAGCGACAACTATATTAGTATATCACAGTCACTTTTAACTGTCAACAGGTTTTTTTAACTTTTTTATATCCTATTAACCTCTCTGCAATACACCCATAGTCCGTACGGGATTCGAACCCGTGTTACCGCCGTGAAAAGGCGGTGTCTTAACCCCTTGACCAACGGACCTTGAGCTTTTTCAACTCTTTCTATTATACCTACTTTTTCTACCTTGTCAACTAGTTTTTTTAAAATTAGTTGACAAGATTCTAGGTACACAAGTAGATGAGTAACTGCTATTACAATTCAGCAATTTGATTCAAGTTTACTTCTGCTACTGTATCATTACCAAACATTGAAATAATCATTTTCACTTTGTTATTATCAATTTCAATAATTTTTCCTGTGTAATCAGCAAAGGCACCATCAATGATTCGAACTGTTTGACCAACTTCAACATTGATATTGAATTCTTGAACCGTTTGTCCCATTGATACCAAGATATCTCTGATTTCTTGTTCCAAAAGCGGAGTTGGTTTAGATCTGTTTCCGTGTGAGCCGACAAATCCCGTAACGTTTGGTGTGTTGCGAACTACAAACCAAGCTTCATCAGTCATAACCATTTCCACAAGGACATATCCTGGGAAGCGATTTTCTTCAACTTCTTTTTTCTTCCCATTTTTTTCAACTTGCACAGTTTGAGTTGGAATTTCCACACGTAGGATATTATCCAACATATTGTATGTTTGTGCACGTTGCAAGAGATTTTCTTTTACTTTATTTTCATAACCAGAATATGTTTGTAGGACAAACCATCCTTTATCAAAACTATCCATCTTTTTTCCTTTCTTAATGGTAAACTTCTTTCAGCCTATTTATACTATCTTAAAAAATGTTAATGAATCGGATTAATCCGCTAACGATTAACTGGTCAAAAATATAAATGATTACAACAAAGAAGGCAGTGTATTCCATGATAGACTTGAAATCTACCCAACTTTGTTTTCGAGTTGGCCAAGTTGTATCTTTAAGAAGTGTAAAGATATCCTTTATAAAACCCATTCTTATCTCCTATCTCGTTTCTCGATGTGTTGTGTATTTACCACAATGTTTACAAAATTTATTTACTTCTAAGCGAGTCGGTTTTGGATTCCCACTAATTTTAATTGAGTAGTTTCTTGAACCACAAACCGCACAGGCTAAACTTGCTTTTTTAAGTGCCATAGCGCCTCCATCCTATCTATTATAACAAGAATCCTTGTCTTTGACAAGTTAAATTACACTCTGCATTTTCCTATTTTCAAAATAAAAAAGCCTAGGAATAATCCTAGACTCTATTTTACATTATTTTCCGAGGTAGTATTCAGAAACAACGTTCAAATTTTCGTCAAATTCGAATACCAATGGTGGGAAGTTAGGGATTTCCACATCCATGATTTCATCGTCTGACAAGTGTTTGATGTGTTTTACAAGGGCACGGATTGAGTTACCGTGTGCTCCTACGAATACATTTTTACCGTCTTTAAGAGCTGGAGCGATTTTATCTTCCCAGAATGGAAGAGCACGTTCCAAAGTAACTTTCAAGTTTTCAGCATCTGGAATCACTGAGTCGTCAAGTGAAGCGTAACGACGGTCAGTGTGAGCTGAGTATTTGTCATCACGAGGCATTGCAGGAGGCAATACATCGTATGAACGACGCCAAATGTGAACTTGTTCATCACCAAATTGTTCAGCAGCTTCAGCTTTGTTTTTACCAGTCAAACCACCGTAGTGACGTTCGTTCAAGCGCCATGATTTTTCAACTGGAACCCAAAGTTGGTCAGATGCTTCAAGAGCAAGGTTAGTTGTTTTGATTGCACGTTTCAATACTGAAGTGTAAGCTTGGTCAAATTCAATACCAGCTTCTTTGATCAATTTACCAGCATCGATAGCTTGTTGAGTACCTTTTTCAGAAAGATCTACGTCAGCCCATCCTGTGAAAAGGTTAGCTTTGTTCCATTCAGACTCACCGTGGCGAGCGAAAACCAATTTTACCATTAGTTGGATTCTCCTTTTATTTTTCGAGGTTGCCCTCGTTTATCTATTCTATTTTACACAATTTTTCACAAAAAAGCTAGTTAAAATCAACGAAAAAGAGAAGAGCTCTTGGACTCTTCCCTAAAAAATAATTTATTCTTCAATTCTAAATTGTTTCAAGCTTGCTAGGTACAACGCTCCACCAATGACAAGGACGATTCCACCAATCCACCCAAGGAAAGGAATCAAGGCAACTACAGATCCAACGATAAATAGAATCGATGGTGCTAGTGAAATACGATTGTCATCCTTATAGTAGACAAGTGAGAGGATTCCAAGAATGAGGGTTGCAATTTTCACTAAAGAGAAAACAATGAAAATAATGCCCAAAATTAGCCCTGCAGCATCTTCGTCTTCAGAAATGGCTGCAAGAAATACCATAAAAATCGGTAAGAAAGCTAAAATTGCCCCTGCAATAATACCAATAAAGCCATCTACTTGTGCTAGTGTTTTTGTCTTCATAAATATCTCCTTTTATTTTAATAAGGTATATTATACCATATTTTTAATAAAGTTTTTATTTTTTAAAAAAATACAGGAATTTCTCCTGTATTTTTGTTGGATTATTTAGCTTCAAATCCTTCTGCCACTGCGTCCTCAAAGTTTTCTTCAACGATGTTTGCACAGTGATCACAGATAGTTGCATTATAGCTACGTTCTGCAGTTGTTGGATCGATACGACGGCAACGGTCACAAACTTCACCAGCTGCACGGTCAACTGTGAAGGCCACATCTTCAAAGGCCACTGCACCTTCTGGAGCTGGTCCTTCTGCGATGGTCAATTTAGAGACGATCAAGAGTTGGGCTACATTGCTATCAACAGCTCCAAGAAGAGTTTTCACCACTTCATTTGGATAAACTGTCAAGTGAGCTTCAAGTGATTTACCAATCACTTTTTCATTACGTGCTTCTTCCAAGGCTTTTTGAGCTTGTCCACGGAAGTCCATAAAGGCTGCCCATGTATCCAAGATTTCTTCTTGATTGGCAAAAGTTTGAGCTTCAGGTAATTCTGACAATTGAACGAAGTCTTCTGCTTCAAACTCAAGATATGACCAGATTTCTTCCGCAGTGTGAGGAAGAATTGGAGTCAAGAGTTTGGTAATTTTCACAAGAATGTCGTAGAAGACAGTTTGCATTTGACGGCGTTCAAGAGATTTTGCACCTTCGATGTAGACAACATCTTTGGCAAAATCAAGGTAGAAGGCAGACAAATCAACATTGATAAAGTTCACCAAAGCCTTATAGATTGTCAAGAACTCGAAGTTTGCATAAGCATCACGAATGGTCTTAACAAGTTGGTTAAAGCGGATGGTCATGTACTTGTCAACTGAACGTAGTTCTTCGTAAGCCACTGCATCTGTTGTTGGATTGAAGTCAGAAGTATTAGCAATCAAGAAGCGAAGCGTGTTACGAATCTTACGATAAGTCTCAGAGACTTGGCTCAAGATATCCATAGAGATACGTACGTCGTTGCTTGAGTCCACACTAGTTACCCAGAGGCGCAAGATTTCCGCACCAAATTGTTTTTCAACGTCACTTGGAGCAATGGTGTTTCCAAGTGATTTCGACATCTTCTCACCTTTACCATCAAGGGCAAATCCTTGTGACAAGATTTGTTTGTAAGGTGCTACGCCATGGTTGGCAACAGATGTAATGAGTGATGAGTTGAACCAACCACGATATTGGTCTGAACCTTCAAGATAGAGGTCAGCTGGGTATTTGAGTTCTGGACGGTTGACCACTACTCCATTCCATGATGAACCTGAGTCGAACCATACGTCCATGATATCTGTTTCTTTCTTGAACTCTCCATTTGGAGAACCTGGATGGGTAAATCCTTCTGGCAAGAGGTCTTTGGCATCACGTTCCCACCAGATGATGGAACCATGTTCTTCAAAGAGTTGAGCTACATGCTCGATGGTTTCAGCTGTCATGATAGGTGTTCCATCTTCAGCGTAGAAGATTGGAAGCGGCACACCCCAAGCACGTTGACGAGAAATCACCCAGTCACCACGGTCACGAATCATATTGTAAAGACGGACTTTACCCCACTCTGAGTGGAACTTGACTTTTTCAATTTCGTCCAAAATTTCTTGACGGAATTTTGAAACTGAGGCAAACCATTGTGGAACTGCTCGCCAGATGATTGGTTTTTTCGTACGCCAGTCAAATGGGTAGGAGTGAGAGATTTCTTCTTGGGCAAGTAGCAAATCACCAAGTTTTTCAATAACTGTTGGGACAACCTTATCATAGAATTGGCCTTCAAACTCAGCGCCTGCGTTAGCCATCATGATACCGCGTTCGTTAACAGTCACAGCAACTTCTAGACCATTGGCAACACCGACATTGTAGTCATCCTCACCAAAACCAGGGGCTGTATGGACAATACCTGTACCAGAGTCTGTTGTAACGTGATCACCAAGGATAACAAGTTCATCTACTGCAGTATCCCATGGGTGCTCTGTCACGATATGGTTCAATTCTTGACCACGGTAAGTCGCCAAAACTTGAACATCCGCCCAACCAAATTTTTCAGATAAGCTGTTCAACAATTCAGCAGCAACCACAAACTTACGAGCTTCACCAGCAGGTTGAACCAAAACGTAATCAATATCCGCACCAACAGTCAAACCACGAGAAGCAGTAATGGTAAATGGAGTTGTTGTCCAAACGACGATGTAAGTATCTGTATCAAGGACACCTTTACCATCTTTTACCTTGTTGGCATAGTAAAGGGACGTAGAAACCAAGTCATGGTATTCAATTTCCGCTTCGGCAAGCGCAGACTCAGATGACCAAGACCAATAAACAGGCTTCGCTCCACGGTAGATATAGCCTTTATTCGCCATTTCACCAAAGACACGGATTTGCGCTGCTTCATAGTCAGGAGTTAGTGTTACATATGGATTTTCCCAGTCACCTGAAACACCCAAGCGCTTAAAATCTTCGCGTTGTTTATCTACTTGAGACAGAGCGTATTCACGGCAAAGTTTCAAGTACTCAACCAATTCCATCTCTTTGCGTTTAACGCCTTGTTTTGCCAAAACTTGCTCAATTGGCAGACCATGAGTGTCCCAACCTGGAATATATGGTGCGTAAAATCCTGACATAGACTTAGAACGAACAATGATATCTTTTGAAATCTTGTTCATGGCATGTCCGACGTGGATGTTCCCGTTAGCGTATGGAGGGCCATCATGAAGAGTGAAATGTGGTTTTCCTTCATTTAATTCTTGACGACGTTGGTAAAGTTTAGCTTCGTCCCACTCTTTTTGCCATACTGGCTCTTTGGTTGGAAGTCCGGCACGCATTGGAAATTCTGTTTTCCCAAGGTTTAGTGTTTCTTTTAGTTTCATGATTACTCCTTAATGTAAATTGACAATATAAAAACCACGACTCGCAAAAAGGACGAAAATCGTGGTACCACCTTTGTTCGGAAAAAGACCTAGTCTCTTTCCCTCTTTTCCCGTAACGTGGGCAACGTCAAATCTTACTATTTTCAGATTTGATACTAAGAGAGGATAAATTTACCAACAGGGATTGTAGGACTTCCACCATCTCCTACTCGCTAGAAATTTGATTGATAAATTCTTGTTCTCTAATGAGATTCTTATAAAATTAGAACTGATTCTTGTTGAGAATTGGCATCGTCTTGAGATTCATTCTCATGCGATGGTTCAACAGGAGTTTCAGCCACTGATTGAACTTCAACTTCAGTTTCACTTGACTCTTCAGCAGCCTGTTCTGATTCTAACAATTCCTTGTTAGCTGCTTCAATACGTGCCTGAAGTTCCGCAACTTCTTCTGGAGAAAATTGACGAGTCATGTCAATTGGCTCTTCATCATGGTATGAAGATACATCTTCACCTAGAACTTCTTGGACGACTTCCTTGAAAGCTTCGTCGCTAGTTTGCAAATATGTTGCAGTCGGACGCAAAATTTCTTCCCAATCTGATGAATCAACAATAGCCAACTGACTTTCGATTGTTGATTTCAAACGTTGGTGGAAGACGCGACTCTTGTTCTTCAACTCTTCAGTTTCTACAGCAACTTTTTTAGCATTATCTGTAGCTTGTCGCAAAATTTCATTGGCTTTATACTTAGCTTCATCAAGTAAACGTTGAGCATCTTGCTCAGCCTGCTTAATGATGTTATTAGAGCGGTCATTCGCAGCTTGTTTTACACGTTCAGCTGTATCTTGAGCAATCAAAACTGACTGACTCAATGAATCTTTGATTTCGTCAAAATAAGATAAACGCTCTTCTAAATTTTTAATGTGCTGTTCTTTTTCATGATTACTACGAACCAAGTCTTCATAGTCACGAACAACAATATCTAAAAATTCATCAACTTCTTCACGGTTAAAACCTCTAAACTGAACGCCAAAGGTTTTATCCTTAATTTCTAACGATGTAATTGGCATATTTTTCCTCACTTAATTAATAAAAAATAGAATCATTGATTGCTTCTGGTTCCTGCTCGTTTGTTACTGTTCTCTTAGGAATATCATTCGTATAATAGGAAAGACGTTCTTCTAGTTTTTTGATATAGAGTTCAGCTTCATCTTTAGATCGAATCATTTCCTCTAATTCAAAATATATCTTATCTAGAAATAGGTCAACCTCTTCCTGATCGTAACCTCTGAATGTTCTTGAGAATTCTTTATCACTAATTTCTTGTGGTGTAATTGACATGTTTATTCTCACTTGCTTAATAGTAGCTGGACTGTTAATTTTTTCTTATCCTTTTTGGTCTGACCGTTTTCTTTAAGTAAAATCATTCGTCCAAAGCGTCTGACACTGATTAAATCACCAATTTTTACCGGATAGTCAGATTTTTCAACTATGTGATAGTTGACCTGAACCAACTTTTTTTCAACCAGAGTCGAAGTTTGGGAACGAGATAATTTCAAGATACTAGATAAGAAGGTATCCAGACGAAGGCTTGAAACCAAGACTTCTTTTTCTTGATAGTCATCTTTAGACTCTATCATTTCTGAAAAAGGACGCTCTACCAAATTTACAGGCAACTTGGAAATTTTTTGAATTCCATCCTGAAACAGGGTGGTAAATCTCTGATCGACAATTATTTGAGCCCTCTCATCTGTTACCAAGATGTCGCCAAATAACTTACGATCAATACCTAGTCGATTGAGAACTGTTCCCAATATCTTTGAATGGGTCAGTTGCTGAAACTTGCTGGGATACAGAATCTCAAGCAAGGTCATTTCAAAATCTTCCACACTTGGCATGAAGTAATCTGGCGCTAAAATAACCCTAGCGTACTCTGAAGAGATATAACTTGTACTAGAGAAGACTTTTATCCCTCGATTATTTCCCAACGTTTCCAAGATAAATACTTGGTGAGGATTTATAAAAGGAGATAAAATCGGTGCATAGTGCTCCTCGACTTGCCTCAACCATTCCAAGCCCTTATCGATGAATGGAATATCCTCAGTTGCGAAATGTTGGTAAAGCTCCTTGCTCATAATACGACCAGCAAATTGATGAGATAGCGGCTAATCATGCGTAAGAGAATTAGGGCAATCCAAACAGAGAAATCCAAACCTGCGATTTGAAGAGGTAGACGTTTTAGAGGTTCAAGAATTGGTTTACACAAAGTCTCTAAAAATTTCCCCAACTGTGTGTTATAGGCATTTGGAAACCATGATAATAGAGCAAAAGCTACAAGTATCAGTGAATAGATATCTGTAGCATTTTGGATAAAACGAATTATTAGAAACATTAACGTACTCTATTTCTCTTCATGTCAAAGTCGTATTCTTCGCTTTGAGCTTCTTCAGGCAAACGAATATCCTCAATGTTGACCACAACACCTACTGGTGTCAAAAGATACATTGTGTTCGCAACTTTTCTTAACTCACCAGCAAGGACATGACGTGCTCCATCCAAGTAATCCAAACAACGACGAGCTTGAACTTCTGTCATATATTGGAAGTCAATCAAGATACTTTCATTTCCTGCCAACAAATCAACAATATCAGTTGCATCTTCGTAACGGCGTGGGTAACGAACATCGATGGTTACTTTTTCAGTACTACGATGACTTTCCATAGCGAGTTGTTGCTGACGAGCATGAAGTTTTGTAATGTTTTTCTCTTTTGCTTCAACTGGAGAAGATTCTTGAGCAGCGGCTTGCTGTGGTAATTCTCTTTTTTGAGGGACCGAAGCTAGTGAACGTTCAGGTTGTGCAGCTACAACTTCTGAAGCAACTTCATCTCCATCTTCTGTAAAGTAATCTATAAATTTATCAAATTTATCTTTTAATGACATGATTAATTCCTATTTAAAAAATGCTGTACCAATTCGAACGAAAGTCGAGCCACACTGAATCGCTTCTTTATAGTCACGGCTCATTCCCATACTTAGTTCTGTCATTGGCATATTGGGGAGTTGTTGTTCACGAATGTATTGTTGCAACTCTTGCGTTTCTTTAAAGATTTTTTGCAACTCTTCTGTTTGGGCTTCAAAGGGAGCCATGGTCATGAGACCAACATACTCGATTTTATCCAAGCTAGACAAGTCTGGCAAGACTGTCAATAGTTCTTCTTTTGAAAAACCATGCTTGCTTTCCTCTCCAGAAATATTGACCTGCAAAAAACATTTAACAGTACGATTGGCACGTTTTTGAATCTCTTGAGCCAATTTCAAAGAATCTAAAGCGTGAAAATAATCAACATAAGGAATGATATCCTTGACTTTTCTTCTTTGTAAGCTACCAATCAAGTGCCAAGTAACATCTTTATCACTTAAAGCATGATACTTCTCAAGAAATTTGTCGACACGGTTTTCACCAATGTGTTTGACTCCTTGGTCAATCAAATTTGCTGCAGTTGCAATATCAACATATTTTGTTACGGCAATTACAGAAACCGAATCGTCTTCACGGCCGGTTTCTTGAATTGCTTTTGTAACCTGTTGAAATACCTGATTTGTGTTTTCTTTTAAATCCATCTCTATTAACGGTTTTTAAAGAATGGTGGTGTTTCCAACTCATCTTCGTCAGAAGATGGTGCTTCGAAACGCTCAACTGGAGATACGACTGATTCACCTTGACGAACAATTGAATCACGTCTCAAGTCCCAATCACCAAAAGCTGATGCTTTAGGCGCTTCAGTGTGACGTTGTGAAGGAGTTGGAAGTTCAGCTGTTTCAGCCAAATCAAAATGACGGTCATAAGTGTGTGTATGTCCAGATTTTACTGGTTCACGGAATGATGCTTGTCTTGGTTGTGGCGCTACAACTTTGTCGACTGTATCTTGACGTACTCCAGTAGCAACAACCGTTACACGGATTTCATCTTTCATTGATTCATCAATAGAAGTACCGAGCCAGATGTTTACGCCATGTCCAGCAGCTTGATTGACGATTTCAGAAGCTTCTTCCGCTTCAATCAAAGTCATATCCAAACCACCAGTTACGTTAACGATAACATCTTCTGCTCCATCAATTGTTGTTTCAAGAAGTGGTGAGTAGATAGCTTTACGAGCCGCTTCAATAACGCGCTCTTCTCCACTACCAATACCAATACCCATAAGGGCATTCCCTTTGTTTGCCATTACTGTCTTCACGTCAGCGAAGTCCAAGTTGATTAAACCAGGATTTGTAATCAAATCTGTAATCCCTTGAACACCTTGGCGAAGAACGTTATCTGCTTCAGACAAAGCTTCAAGAAGTGGAGTTTTCTTGTCAACAATTTCTAACAAGTTGTTGTTTGAAATAATCAAAAGAGTATCAACATGCTCGCGAAGTTCGTTAATCCCTTCAACTGCGAATTGACCACGTTTGCTTCCTTCGAAACCGAATGGACGTGTCACAACACCAACAGTCAAAGCACCTAAACCTTTAGCGATACGAGCGATAACTGGTGCAGCCCCTGTACCAGAACCACCACCCATACCAGCAGTGATGAAGACCATATCTGCACCACTGATAGCTTCAGTTAGAACTTCTTCGCTCTCTTCAGCAGCCTTACGGCCAATTTCAGGCTGTCCTCCAGCACCAAGCCCACGAGTTAATTTAGGACCAAGTTGGATAACTGTTTCAGCTTTTGTACTGCTCAAGGCTTGTACATCTGTGTTGGCTGCGATGAACTCAACACCTGAAACGCCTTCGTCAACCATGCGGTTAATGGCGTTTCCACCGCCACCACCGACACCAATTACTTTAATTACTGCACCTTGTGCTGCTGCTGTATCAAATGAAAATGTCATATTTTATTCCTCTATCCTATTCATCAAACATGCTTCCGATTAAGCTACGGAATCGCTCAGTTAATTTTGGTTTCTCTTCTGATTGATTTGGAGTTGTTGAGTCAGCAGCATAAGTTGGTTCTGCTGATTCAGTTGAAGTTGTACCAAACACTGAACGTTGAGAAGCTGCAGGTTTTTCCTGACTTGAAGTTCTGAAGTCAATTGGTTGTTGACGCAAAACTTGATCTCCTCTGATAGCTCTTTGAGCCAAAACATTAATTTCTGTAAGACTTCCAGCAAATTCAGACAAACTAATTACATGAGCAAATGCAGGATTGCGGATACCCACTTGGTTTGGAACATAAAGTTTCACACGAACTCCAAGTACTTCCTGGGCAAGCTCAACGACACCCGGCAGAATAGCATTTCCACCAATCAGAGCAATACCACCTGGCAAGTCCAACAAATGTCTTCTTTCCAAATCTTGTTTGATTTGTTCAAAGATATGTTTCAATCTAGCTGAAATAATTTGAGCCAAGTATTCTTCTGTAACTTCAACAGGTTCTACTTCACCAATCACTTCAACTTGGAAAGTTTCTTTGCTTGCAAGTTGCGGATAAGCTTCACCGTAGTTAAGCTTCAAACCTTCTGCAATCTTCTTAGAAGTTTTAAGAACTTTTGAAATGTCTTTAGTGACGTAATCGCCACCTTCTTGGTAAACATTTGTGTATTGAAGTTCTTGATTACGGATAGTAGCAACACTTGTTTGGCCACCACCCATATCAATAACAGTCGCTCCAAACTCACGTTCGCCTTCGTTAAGAACAGAGTTTACAATTGCAAGCGGTGAAATAATCACGTTATCGACTTGAACTCCAACACGTTCTACAGTTTTACGAAGGTTGTGAAGAATGGTTCTTGGACCTGTATAGAGAAGTCCACGCATTTCCAAACGAACACCCATCATACCACGAGGGTCACGAATGCCTTGGAAACCGTCTACTACAAATTCTTCTGGCACAAACGTAATCACTTCACGATCAGGTGTCATGCTCTTTGTCAAAGCTGATTTGACAACATTCTCAACATCTTGATCTGTAATTTCTTTTGTATCTGATGTTACAGGAATCATTCCTTGAGTTGGTTCCACTTGCAATAAGTTTGCTGGAAGTCCAACATTTACTGATTTGATTGAAATCCCTGCTTTTTCTTCTGCTTGAGAAATAGCAGATTTGATAGCCGTTGCTGCGGCTTCGATGTCAACGATAATCCCATCCTTGACACCTTTACTTTTGGCGTTACTAACACCGATTACATTTACTTCACCATCTACAAGCTCGGCAACTAACACTTTAATTGAGCTCGTTCCAATATCTAAGCCTGTAAAGAAACCATTTCTAGTCATTACATTGCGTCCTCTCTATCTTCCAAGTTTCACACTTTGATTTTTTTAATAGCTACAAGAAGGCATAGCTATTCACAGAATATTATATCACAAAAATCCGATTCGTGGCTATTTTTTTATGATTTTATCGAAGGTTTTTCATTAAATTTATTTTAATATTCTATTACAAGTCCATCTTTTTTACTTTTTCTTTAAAAAACAGTGTAAAACAGTCAAACTAACTGAAAAATGGTTATGAAATTTATTATATTTTCCAAGATTTTTCATGTTGCTGTTCCCATTTTCATAATTGAATAGAAATCTTAATAGTACTCCTAAAAATGAATTATTTATATTCATTTTTTATACTAGATTTATCATCTCTTTAACAAAAAAGAAGTCTAAAAAAGACTTCTCATTTCGTTAATTCTTTTAGAGCACTAGTTAGATAAAAACCTTCTCTGATTTTCTTACCGATATGTTTGGCATTCCCGACCAAACCTTGATAATCGGATTCTGATAGATTCTCAATCGTAGTTTTTATATCATGAAGCGACTCTACTGCAATCCCACAGTCATTTTCAAGGACAAAGTGAGACAAGGCTGACTGACACCAAACCACTAAAGGAAAACCGGATGCCAAGTATAGAGACGCTTTGTGAGAATTGTTGAAGCGAAGGTACTCACCAAAGACACCACTGCATGTTTCAGCACTATCGCCATCCCAGACAAGTCCAAAGCCACCCTCAAGGGCCGCAGGTAGTTCGTCAGGTAAGAAAGAACCAAAGTAGGTTTCGTTTAAAAGAGCTCTATTCTCATCAAAGCCGACACCATAGAGATTATAAGAAGGTTCTACAGGAAGTTTATAAAGATAACCCGCTTTTTCCTGAGCCAAATTACCTGCTACAATGATTGGTTGTTCCTTGGATAATTTTTCTTTTTCTATGAAGCTCGGAATGAGATAATCAAAAATGTCCAAGCTTACAATTTTTTTCTCAGAAAGACCTTGCTTCACCAAAAATGATTTCATGATTGGGTTATGAGCAACAATCCCATCAGCGACGCCCAAAAGACTAGATTCTTGGAGACGAACTCGAATCTTATGCTTCAAAGGTACTGTATCCAAATTCGCATAGCGTAAAGCTTCCAAATCATGAATAATAAAGTAGACTTTCACCCCTCTTCGCTGGATTTTTCTTACCAAGCGAGTGGTGAAAAAACTATGATGGAGCATAGGAAATTGAATCAATAATTGATCCCCTGATTTCAACTGAGAAAAAGCTTGAGCTAGAGCTTTCGCCTTGTGTTGTTGGGCTTTAAAGGTTCCCATTTGGTACCAATCATCAACTGTTAACAACAAAGGTTGATAACCTTCTCGTTTGACGATCTCCTCGACATCATTTCTAGCCTTATTTCCGGCGTTACGAGCACCAGAATCTTTTAAAAACTCTTCTTTTAGAAAATACTTCATGGATCTCTGTTTCTTTCAATCAAATTCATTTGCTACGACTTCCAAAGCACGCTCAATGACCACGTGCATATCGTAGTATTTATAGTCTGCTAGGCGTCCACAGAAGATGACCTTGTCATTTTTGGCTGCTTCTTCTTGATATTTAGCAAACATAGCGTTGTTCTTTTCATCATTGATTGGGTAGTAGGGTTCATCCCCACGTTTCCAGTCAGCTGGGTATTCACGGGTGATGACTGTCTTCGACTGGGTTCCATACTCGAAGTGCTTATGCTCGATAATCCGAGTATAAGGAATCTCACGCTCGGTATAGTTGACTACAGCATTCCCTTGGTAATTTTCCTCATCCAAGATTTCGTGTTCAAAACGCAGGCTGCGGTACTCCAACTCCCCATGTTTGTAATCAAAGTACTGGTCAATCATCCCTGTGAAGACTACTTTTTCTGCTGATGCTTCCAGCTCTTCACGATTGGCAAAGAAATCAACCCCAAGCTCTACTTCGACGTCGCCCAACATGTTTTCAATGATGACGTTGTAGCCACCGATTGGAATCCCTTGGTAACGGTCGTTAAAGTAATTATTATCAAAGGTCAAACGAACCGGAAGACGTTTGATGATAAACGGAGGAAGGTCTGTTGCAGAACGTCCCCATTGTTTTTCTGTATAGCCCTTGATCAATTTTTCATAGATGTCCGGACCAATCAACTTGATGGCTTGTTCTTCCAAGTTTTTAGGCTCAACATCTTTCATATCCGCCGTTTGCTCGGCAATCTTGTCTTTGACTTCTTGGGGAGTCTTGGTCCCCCACATAGCGTAGAAGGTATTCATGTTGAAAGGAAGATTGTAGAGGCTACCCTTGTAGTTAGCCACTGGTGAGTTGATATAGTTATTAAATTCAGCAAACTGGTTGACATAATCCCACACTTTTTTGTTGGAAGTATGGAAAATGTGAGCGCCATACTTGTGGACATTGATGCCCTCAACATTTTCACAGTAGATGTTTCCACCGATGTGATCACGCTTGTCAATCACTTTTACTTTTTTGCCACGTTTTGTAGCTTCGTGTGCAAAGATTGCTCCAGACAAACCTGCTCCAACGATTAAATAGTCATACATATTAAAACTCCGTTAATAAACTCTACAATTTCTTATTAATGCCGACTCAGGATCAGCAAAGGTTAGTTGTTTTTTAGAAAGGTATCATTTCATGTATTAGACCCGCCTAAAATTTTGTACTAGAGCTAGGTCGCATTTAATGCAATAATATCATTTGATTCTTTTTTGCTAAAAGTATTTGTCGTAAATAGTAAAAACATGAATATATTATATGTAGGAACAAACCAAAAGGCTTCAATCATACAGTTAAAAGCAATCAATGATAAAATCGCAACGAATAAATATTGACCATCCTTATACTGTTTTCTCGAGGCGACAACATAAATTACGATCAATAGGACTACAGGAACTATTCCATATGTAAACAACATCTGCACATAAGAAGAATCCACATAGTTATACCCAATTACAGATTCTGTTTTTCCACCTGATCCGATAAATTGAACGTTTCTAGTCCCAAATAGATGCACTTCAAATGTAGTAAATGCATTCCTGCCTAGAGCCAGCCTTCCCGTAATTAATTTGTTTATCGATACTAAAAATGGATCAGACCATGAAAACTTGTATGATAAATAGGTAACAACTGAAGCGAAGACAACAACCGAATAAGGTAGCAAGGCAAAAATTTTTAATTTTTTCCCCTTGCTAAAATAAAAATAAGTGAAAATAACCGTCGCTAACAAGATTGACAAAGCATTTAAACGTGCATCACAGTATTTTATAATAAAAGCTGATAGCAAGAAGCCAAACAGAGTTCTGGTCCATATCAATTTATCTTTTAAAAGATAAGAAATTGCTAAAAATAGATAGAAGCAATGTGATGCAAAGTCCGTAGGATAAATAAATCCAAACGAATTTCGAATAACGCCCGCACGATTATACTGCAAGTTAGGAACCATGCCAACCAGCGATAAAAGAAAAACACCAACTACGAGAATACCAGCTACAACCACATAGTTTCTCAAAACTACTTTCATATCTACATTAACCAAGAGGACTAGTAGCATCGAATAGACTAGAAAATTAAGTCTGTTCGTTTGAAAATACACTAAAACCCCTGAAAGCAACAATAGAATAGAAAGTATTAAATATTTGTATGAGACTCGCATTTTATACAAAAAACGAAGCCCTAAAAGCAATACAACAAAAAATAGGAAATTTACTTTGACTTGAAAAAAAGTCCTATCCAGCATCGTAGTTGATATGGTATTAAAAAACACCACTACAGATACAACAATGCTGACTAGTAAGTTTTCAAATTTAATTTTTATCATATTTTTTGAAAAAGAATCATACAGGGTGAATTATAAGAAAAAGAAATATCGAATTGAATGAGAAAAATAGTATTTCTTTAATCCCCTAGTTCACTTATACTCTTCTATCCTCCCTTTCCTAACTATTTAATCAACCAAAGCGAATTTAATCTTTACAAGAGTTTATTTCACAATAAAACTATAAGCTACTGAGATCTCTTATTTATTCCATACAATGTCACTTATTCAATAACTGCCGTTTCAACTCTTTTGGACTAATTACTTTTAAGAATAGTATTTGAGAAATGTAAATCACCGATCCTATTACAGCAAATACCATAACATTTATAACAGGCGTAAAATTCACTGTAGTTTTTACAACGAATAGTACACCGTACATGAGAGCTGATGCTCCTATAATTTTAACTGTCGAAGCAAGAAAAGGCACTTCCTTTAAATAGTTTCTTGTAAAATATAGTTGAATAGCCCATACTAAAGCTTCTGTTAATACAGAAACAATGGCTGCTCCGATATAACCTAATTTAGGTAGTAATAATAAATTTAAACCGACACTCACAATAGCTGGAATTGTTGTCGAAATCATAAATTCTTTATTTTTATTATGTGGAATCAATATTTGAATCCCCATAATATTTGTCCAACCAATAAAGAACATTCTAAAAATCATAATTGCTATCGCATACTTAGCATCTTGGAAATCCTGTCCTAAGAAAAATTGCACGAAGTCATCATTAACAATTAACATTCCTGCAATAATAGGAAAAATGACTAAATTGTATATTAAGAAAGACATCTGATGCATTTTGTTTACAGCCTTGTGATCTCCAGTAGATAGGAGATTGGCAACACGAGGAAGCATCACACTTCCTAATGAAGTCACTAGTGTAAGCAAAATATTGACCAATTTTAAGGCTTGGTCGTAAATCCCGACGTCTTTAGTTGAAGCTAATGCTCCTAGCATAGTACGATCCAAAGTAACATATAGCGAAATAGCTATTTGAGGCAAAAACAAGAGAATAACTGGTTTCAAGTGTTGTTTAGCATAGGTCCAATCAAAATGTGGTTTCCCGATAAATTCTCTAGCTGGCAACCACATACTAAACTGCCCCAATAATTCAAATATTGTTAGCAAAAACACATAAAGATATAAATCATTTGCTGATTTTACAAATAAGAAGATTGAAATGACACCGACCAGTTTAACAGTAATATTTCTAACTGTTATCTTGCGAAAATCCTCTAACCCTTGAAATAACCAGGAGATATCCATCCCTTTAGATACCAGACTTAAGCCCAAAATATATGCAACGGGATTTTGCATAAATGACAAGGACAGACATAAGAGAATGTATAAGCATATCGACAGAATGGTCGCACCAAACTGCAAAGTGTAGATTCCCCAAAAGTTTTTTCGGATATCTTTACGATGGCCTGAAATTTCTTTTGTTCCATAATTGGCCACACCCAATGTTGCCAATAAAATAAAGTAGGTAACAATGGAATTGAAATAACCATAAGTTCCTAAATCAGATGAGCTAAACACCCTGGTTACATAAGGTGTCGTTATAATGGGAAGAATTATCACTAGTAGCTGGTAAGAGAGATTATATGCATAATTCTTTAAAACCTTCATTCTTACCTAACCCATCTTCTCTCTAATTTTTTCATACAGTTTTGGAGAAACCAAAAGCATCAAGTATTTCACTTTATTTTTCCCTGTTATATTTGGATTAGGAATAATATCGTTAAAATATCTAGTGTATTCTTTTCTGATTTTATTAACATCCAAATACATATCTGAACTGAGCATAGCATGGACAACATGTAGACCATTAAAGACGTAGCGGACATTTAAAGCTCTTCTCATTTCCTGATCATTAGGATAGTCTCTTTCAACATAGGCTCTGTTCCATTCCATAGCCTTGTAAAAATTCAAGAGACGTTCACTATACTTCGAATTAACAGTACTTCCCATGCGTCGGTAGTACTTATAAACACTTCTATGCCCAACCGCAATTTCAGTACAGTAATGAATATGCTCGTAAGCCATCGCTAAATCTTCGTATATCATTCCCTCTGGATATGGATACTGAAGTAAAATCTCTTTCTTGTAGAGTTTACCACCTGGATGTGTTCCAACACTATTTCCGTAAAACATACGAACAAGGCCTGTATAACGGTCTAGTTTTTCACTGTTTTCAAGAGAAATGTCCTGAGTATTCAATTCCGTTTGATAAGTTCGTACTTCAACAATTGATGTTACGACTAAATCAACTGCGTATTTATCTCTTAAAGCAACTAAATACTCGACGGCTTTCAAATCGTAATAATCATCAGAATCTAAAAACATAATCCAATCAGAAGATGATGCTTGGACTCCAATATTTCTGGCACGAGATTGACCTCCATTAACAATATGAAGTACTTTAATACGCTCATCTTCCTGAGCATACTGATCACAAATTTCTCCAGAATGATCTGTAGAACCATCATCTACCAGTATAATTTCTATATTTTTATAGGTCTGTTGTCGTAGACTATCTACACAATAGCTCAGACAGTCTTCAACATTGTATACTGGAACAACAATAGAAACCTTATCCATTATGATAATCCTTCCAAAATGATATCGACGATTCTTTCACAAGCCTTTCCATCTCCATACGGGTTGCTAGCCTTACTCATCTTGTTATATTCTGTTTCATCTTCCAAAAGCAGTTTAAAATTCGTATAAATATTTTCTTCTTCCGTACCGACTAATTTCAATGTTCCAGCAGCAATCCCCTCTGGTCGCTCTGTTGTATCTCGCATGACCAAAACTGGTTTCCCTAAGGATGGCGCTTCTTCCTGTACTCCACCTGAATCTGTTAAAATCATATAGCTTTGATTCATAAAATTATGGAAATCGATGACTTCTAAAGGTTCAATGATTTTCATACGTTCATTATCGCCGAATACTTTACTTGCCAATTCACGAACTTTAGGATTTTTATGAATTGGGTAAACAACCTTAACATCCTCAAATTCATTTAAAATGCGATTAACGGCATTAAACATATGCTCCATTGGTTGCCCAAGATTTTCACGTCGATGAGCTGTCAACATAATCAATTTGCTGCCCTTGGCCCATTCTAAAATTGGATGGTCATAGTCTTCTTGAACAGTTGTCTTCAAAGCATCAATAACGGTATTCCCGGTTACAAAGATATTCTCTCTTCCTTCTTTTAGCAGATTTTCCTTTGCAACTTCTGTCGGGGCGAAATTATAATCTGCAATAATGGAAGTGGTTTGGCGGTTGAATTCTTCAGGGAACGGACTTTGAAGATTATAAGTTCGCAAACCTGCTTCCACATGCCCAACCTTGATACCCATATAAAATGCAGCTAAAGCCGTAGCAAAAGTCGTAGTTGTATCACCGTGAACAAGAACGATATCAGGATTTTCTTGTTCAAGCACAGCTTGAATCTTATCTAGAATACTAGTCGTAATTGTAAAGAGAGTTTGATTGGCCTTCATAATCCCCAAATCATAATCTGGAACGACCTTAAAGACATCTAAAACTTGCTCCAGCATTTCCTTATGTTGTCCAGTTACACAGACAATAGTCTTGATTGAATCATTTTCCTTCAACTCATTTACTAACGGACACATTTTGATTGCTTCTGGACGTGTCCCAAAAACCAACATTACTTTTTTCATTTTGGTTCTCCCTGTATTTCTCTATACAATGCTCGATAGTTTTCCAAAAACATAGGATAACTAAATCTGTTTTCATAGTCTTTTTTTGCTTGGCTAGCAAGTTCCTGTCTTAGTGTTGCATCTGTAGCTAATTTATCAATAGCAGATGCTAGAGCAGCAGGGTCTTTTGCTGGGACTAAAACCCCATTTTTATTTGTTACAACTTCGTTTAATCCCGGTATATCCGTCGCAACTAAGGTTTTACTATTCATAAATGCCTCAATGGCAACTAAACCAAATCCTTCAAATACTGAAGGCAAAACACAAAAATCAAAACTATTGATACATTCGACGATATCCTTGCGATATCCTAAAAAAATTACCGAATCTTGAAGATTTAGTTCTTTAACCTTGTTTTCCAACTCTTCTCGAAGCTCACCTTCACCAACGATAAATAATCGAATATCCTTAATAGTCAGTAAAGACATAGCATCAAGGAGATAAGTCAAGCCTTTTTGCTCAGATAACCTAGCAATACAGCCAAGTTTAATCCCACCATAACTGATAATCTCATCGACCTGGTCATCCGTTTCTTTTAAAACGACTCCATTATAAATAACCCTGCTATCAGTAATACCTACATCTTCTTTTAAGTTTTTATTTACAGCTTCTCCCACTGCCACACTTTTAGCATTTTTTAAAGCAAATCCATATAGAGGCAGTTTATCTTTAAAGACATTGTGGGCTGTATAAACGTGTATCAATTTTGGATGAACAAGTTTTAATAAACGGATATAAAAAGCAGCCATCCGATGATGAGTGTGGACTATTGTTATCCCTTTTTGTTTGATAATCTGGTGAATACTAAAGAGTAGCTTTAATACCGTCACAGGATTTTTACTATCGATATCTAAAATTTTATGATGTTGAATCCCTTGAGCAGCCAGTTCGCTCTCCCAAAGCCCACCCGTAGATGCGACATGAACACTGTCAAACTCATCTTTTAAATCTGAGCTCAACTGGTAAACAATACGCTCTGCACCACCTATATCCATGGTACGCGAAATATGTAAAATACTATTTTTTCGATTTTCGTTTTTCATCTAAAACTCGCTTAATAAAAGTGGCATTCCCTACAAAATAACGTTTAAAGAGGCGTCTAGGTTCATTTGCCACGCGGAACAGCCACTCAAGATGCGCATTTTGCATCCATAAAGGAGCTCGTTTAATATGGCCAGATAAAACGTCAAAACTACCTCCGACTCCCATAAAGACAGAATTAACACCTTGATCCATAAATTTTTGAATGATGTATTCTTTCTTAGGAGAGGTGATCCCAACAAAAACAAAATCAGGATTTTTCTCACGAATGTCTTCTTGAATGCCATATTCATCTTCTTCAGAAAAATAACCATTGCGATGTCCAAGAACTCGTAAATTCGGATAATCTTTCTTAAAGATTTCCAACATATCTATTAAAACTTCTTCCTTGGCACCAAAAAAATAAACCGAATATGACTTTTCATTGGCTAAATGGAGCAACTTTTGCATCAAATCAATCCCAGCGACTCTCTCAGGAACTTGATAACCCAAAAAACGGGAAGCTAGAACAACTGAAGCACCATCTGCATTAATGATTTCAGAATCGTTCACTATCTTTTTAATCGATTCATCTGTTTGGCATTGATTAATTTTATCTGCATTCACTCCCATTAGGTGGAGTGGACGTTGTTCAAGAACAAATTTTTCAACGGCTTGGACAGTTTCGTCCATTGTTAAGGGGTCAATTCTGACCCCCATTAAATCAAAACTATTCAATTCAATCTCCCCACGTAGACTCAAAATGACCCTTACGCTCAGCTTCTTTTGGCAGTTGCATGTAATCACCGTATATTTTTGTCAAATATTCATCGGGATTTGCATGACAACTTATTTGTAAACTTTCAAATTCTAGTAATTGCGGTTCCCCAAACACTTCTTTTCTTGCGAGTTCACGTTCTCGATAGGAACCCAAGACATTCCCGACCATAGTACTAGTCTCGTAATCATATTGTTTGATGATACTTTGCAATTTTTTATTAATTTTTGAAGTGTTTAAAAGTTTATTTAATTTTAAACTTTTTGAAACTTTTACAATCGCATTTTCGAACGAGCCTCTATCTCTCTCATGTATACGATCGATAACAGAAATTTTAGATAAAGCACGATAGAATTTTATTTTATTCGTATGCAACCAGTAATGGATTCCGTCTTCTGGGTAACCATCTAAGGGAAAGATATCAATAAAAGGACTACACCATTCATTACCAAATTGAATTTGGATTGAAGTATCCATAATCGAAGTATTACCTAGATTATCATCGTGAAGTCTTAAAATAACACTTTCAGGAAGCTCTTGTTCACAAATTGTCAAGAATTTTTCATAATCTTTTCTAGGCATTCCTAAATCCATATCATCATCCCATGGGATAAATCCTTTATGACGAATGGCACCGAGTAATGTCCCACCCAAGGCGTAATAACGCAAATCATGTCTTTTACAAAGATCGATATAACTTTCTAAAAGTGTTAACTCTCCTAATTGAATTTCTCTCACTTTATTCATAGAATCATTTCGCTCCATCTCTCATCAACACTACTTTTACTGTTTTTAATAAAATTTCGAAGTCTTTCCAAATTGTCCAATCATCGATATAAGCTACATCTAGTTTGACAACATCGTCAAAGTTGGTAATTCCACTTCTACCACTAATTTGCCATAGCCCAGTAATGCCTGGTTTAAAACTCAATCGGCGTTTTTGTTCAGGTGTGTATTTTTCGTATTCATCAACCGTTGGAGGGCGAGTCCCTACTAAGCTCATGTCCCCAATCAGTACGTTCCAAAACTGTGGCAACTCGTCAATACTAGTTTTACGTATAAAGCGTCCAATTTCTGTAACTCGAGGATCATTATCCATTTTAAACATACCACCTTGCATGGTATTTTGATCCATCAATTGTTGCTTGATTTCTTCCGCATCTACCCTCATAGATCGGAACTTATAAAAAGTGAAATAGCGACCATTTTTACCGACTCGGGTTTGAGAAAAGATTGCTGGTCCACCATCTTTTCGAATCATTGGAACAAGGACTATACTTACAAGTCCACAAATGATTAGCCCAACAATTGCTCCTAAAATATCAATGATTCGTTTGGCAATAATATGACTCGGTTTATATAAGTTTGTAGAAAAAGTTACTACATTTAAACCAGCCATCTCATGAATTTGCTTATTTCTACCTAAATTTTTATCAAAGGCATTTAGATTGACTGTAACATCAATTCCCATTGTTTCAAATTGTGAAATAATGCTACCGATATCATAATCCTCACTAGGTAGGTTTACAAATACTTCGTCTACTACCTCATGAGTTGCATAATTAATGAGGTTTTCTCGAGGAATAACCGTTACTTTACTGTGTTTAAAATCCGGTTTATCTAGTACACTTACAGCAACAAGTTTTCCGCCAACATCACTTGCAGTCAACAAGCGGTCTATCACTTTCTCAATTCGAGATGTCGCAGTAATCAAAATGATTTTACGACTTCCCTTTAAATTATGGTTAAAATGGACCCAATATTTTTTGATAACAAAACTCAGAAAATAATTAAACACTCCGTACAAAGACAGGAAGTAAATCATACCCCTTCTAGAAATCACAAATTGATTTTTCAGAAAAAAACTAGAAAAACTAATCAGCAATGCAAAAAAGATGATGTATTTTACTATTTCTATCAATTCGGCGGATTGACTACGTTTAAAAAAATCCTTACCGTAGCCACTGATATAGAAGGCTGCAAAATGAAGAAAATACAGAACAAAAACCGTTTTTGCAACAATTTCTGTTTCAGATACAGAGATTAGTATATAAGCTAATATACTGACCAGTATACTCTGTATAAACGCTAGAGTTACGTTGTAGAAACCCCTTCCTTCCATTTTTTTCTCCCTTATTACCTACTTATTTCTTTCCGTAGGAACCGTAGTTCCCATATGATCCGTAAGAACCATATTTTTCAAGCTGAATATTAAATTTATTCAGAATAACTCCTAAGAATGGTGTTCCTGTTTGCTCTAACTGATCTTTCGCTTTTTGAACTTCTCTCCGTTTTGTTGCAGAGGCTTCAGTCACCAGGATAGAGGCATCACATTTTTGTACGATAATAGCCGCATCAATGACAACTCCTATAGGGGCTGTATCTACAATGATATAGTCAAAATATTTGCGTAAAGTCTCAATCATCGCTTCAAATTTTTCACTTTGAAGAAGAGCAGTTGGGTTTGGTGAGACAGCACCTGATTGAATGACAAACAAGTTTTCTACGTTTGTTTCACACAAACCATGAGATAGATCTTTGGTTCCTGATAAGTAGTCTGTCAAACCTGTAATTTTTTCTCGAGACTTGAAGACACCTGACATGACTGAATTACGAATATCGGCATCGATAAGGAGTGTCTTATAACCTGCACGCGCGAAAGCCCAAGCTATATTGGTTGAAGTGGTCGACTTCCCTTCTCCAGGTCTAACCGACGAAAGGGCAATCACTTTGAGGCCATCTCCACTCAACTGGATGTTGGTCCGTAGTGCGTTATAATACTCCTCAGCTTTTTTTACAGAGTTTAATCGTTGTTGTGATAATTCTAACTTTGCCATATTTCCCTCTTTACTTTAATTTCTCAAGATTTGGAATAACACCTAAAAGCGAGAGGTGCATCACTTCTTCGATATCTTCTGGACGCTTCACTCGATCATCCAACAATTCAACTAAAAGCACGATAACCGTGACGAATCCTACACCTGCTATAGTGGCCATCATTGTATTGCGACGAATATTTGGTGAAGATGGCGATGTTGCTGGTCTTGCTTCCTCAAGTGTGGTTACATCCGATACTCTTGTTACAGAAATGATTTTCTGAGCCGCTACTTCTCTGAGCGCATTGGCGATACGACTCGCTTCCTCAGGGTTACCATCTCGAACTGAGATGGATACGATACGCGTATCTGCAGGAACTGTTACGGAAACTTTCTTCCCAAGAGTTTTCGCATCCATCGTTAATTTTTGATCAGCCACCACTTTTTCAAGAACATCCTGAGAAAGGATGATTTCACGGTAGTCTTTTACCAGATAAGCACCTGCCTGCAAATCTTGGTTGGTCAAGCCAGGCTTATCTGCTTGGTTACGATTGACAACGTAGATGCGGGTAGTACTGGTGTACTGAGGTTTGATCACAAACGAGCTATAAGCAAAAGCTACTAGGCCTGCTATTATTGCAGTTAAGACGATGAGGAATTTACGTTTCCAAAGCACTTTTACCAATTGAAATACATCAATTTCAATTTTGTCTTGTTCTTTCATAATTTCTCCTAAATTAGTTGGTCATTTATAATGTTTGATGGGTTTGTTTCAAAAAGCTCACGAGCTTTTCCTGCTCCGTATTTTTTAGCAATAAGCTCATAAGCTTCTTTCATATAAGGCGGACGATTATCCAGATTATGCATATCGCTAGCCACTACATGAACTAAGTCCTTGTCCAAGAAATACCTAGCACGTTTTTTCATAAACTTGTAGGTGTCTCCGAAAATACGTGGCTTCAATACACTCGAACTATTAATCTGCATATAGCAGCCCATATTGATGAGCTCTCTAACCTTTTTCTCATCGTTTTCCAAGGTGTGATAGCGCTCAATATGAGCAACCACAGGTGTAATCCCTAACATGAGAACTTTGGATAAAGCGCTATGAATGTCTCTGTAGTGCGTATTCATACTAAACTCAATCAAAGCATAACGACTTCCATTGAGTTTTGGGATGATGTTTTGTTCAAGTTTCTCTAAAACATCACTTGAAAAATAAATCTCAGCTCCGTACACTATCTTCAAATCCGGTGCAATTTCTTGAGCCAACTGTTTGACTTCGCTAAAATTAGCTGCAATTTTGTCCTCTGGTGTTTCAAACATCCCTTTTCTACGATGAGAGGTCGAAACAATAGTACGAACACCTTGTGCGTAAGCTTCCTCTAGGAGAGCCTTGCTCTCAACTCTATTTTTAGGTCCATCGTCAACATCGAAAACAATATGTGAATGAATGTCAATCATCTTATTTTCCTTCCATGGTAGCCTTAATGGCTGCTTTAACAGCTTCCAAGCTTGTTGGATCGATTTCTAACATGTAAAGATTGCTATCTGGCATGGCGTAAGACGGAAGACCCATACGTCCAGTCCCTTTCAGATCTTGATTGGTAACGGTATATTTTCCACCGCTTGCCAACTGAGTATTGACAAGACTAACCATTGTTTCTGGTGGCATATTGGTCTGGATCGAATCCTGCAAGCTTTGAATAATGCTGTCATAGTTTTTCAGAGATTCCGCTGAAGTCAATTTCTGGATAATAGCCGCAATGACTTTTTGTTGGTTACGACCACGATCACCGTCACCATTAGCAAGCGAATAGCGTTCACGAACAAATCCCAAAGCTTGCTCAGAATCTAAATGAACATTGCCAACTGGGAAATGGTATTGTCCGTGACGCGATGTGAACTCTTGGTCGTTATAGACATCCACGCCTCCGAGAAGGTCAATCAACTTCAAGAAAGACGTGAAATTGAGACGGGCATAGTAGTTCAAGTCGATACCATAAAGATTTTCTAAGGTATGGATAGAAGCATCTACACCATAGATACCTGCATGCGTCAACTTATCGTTTTGGTTGTTTCCCCCATCTGCAATAGGGACATAGGCATCTCGAGGAGTTGTCGTCAAGAGAATCTTCTTAGTATCTTGATTCACTGTCATGATGATATTGACATCTGAACGGGAAACAGAACTGATAGGACCATAGGTGTCAATACCGCTGATATAGACATTGAAAGAATTTCCTGTAACCGCCTTAGGTGCTTCCACTTTCTTAGTCAAATCCTTGGTATAGATTTTCTTGATCTTCTTAGCGTAGTCAGGATATTCCTGTTCAATCAGATTTTCAAAGACGCCGTTTAAGACAATCGCTTTGGTTTCTCCGTCTAACAAACTCTTATAGGCTGCTAGGTAAGAAGAAGCTTTCTCGACTGCCAATTCCTTGCTTTGAGTTGTTTTAATATCATCTATCAATTTTTGGATATTCTCAGCATCTGTTCCTGTTGGAGCAGTTACACTGGAAAGCTGAGAAACATTATTGATTTCACTGTCTGCTAGCACGGCCACACTCATAGTGTAGCTTGAATAATTTGACGTTGCATTAAATTGATTGGCAATACCGATAAAGCGATTTACAGCTACCAAAGCTAGAGAGCTGAATAAGACCGATAGCAATAGCACTATCAAGGTAAAAATTTTGGCTTTTTGTTTTACTATCAGCAACAGAGACAATAAAGCGATAAGAACTAAAACAACTGCCAATATAACATTAAAATAGCTAACTGCTAAAATCTGATATCTAAAAATCAGAAACAATAAAAAAGAAGCAAGAACAGCATAGATTAGCAACAAACCTACATTTAAACTCTGCTGGAACTTACTAGATTTTCCTTTTTTAATACGTCTATTTTTCATGGAACACCTCTTCAAAACATTTTAATTTAATTATATCATAAAATGCCTCTTAAGGCTATCAATACTGGTCAAGGAAGCGCTTACTTTTTTGAAAGCATTTGCATTTTTTATATTTACTATAGTTTTTGATGCTTTTTATGTTTTCAAAACACAATCAAAATAAAAAATAGAGCTTTTGAAAAGCTCTATTTTTTATTATTTAACGTGACTTTCGAATTCTTTTTGACTCTTTTCGACTGAATTTTTACGTTCTTGTTCCCATTTGGCTTTGGCTTCGTCAAATTGAGCAGTTGTCACCACTTCTGTTTGCAATCTCATATACTTGTAGTTGCTTCCAGTTCCTTTAATACCAACTAATGAGTAAGCACGTGTAAATGGTGTCACGCGTGTCACCGAAGCCCCACCACCATTTGACACAACTGGGATTAGAAGAGAACTATCAATCAACCAAGCTTGTGCATCTGCATAGTTTTCATAGCGTTTAGCAACATCTGTATTTTCTGCATCTGCTGTTTTTAATTTTTGAGTATATTGGTCCAAACCTAGACTAGTAATCTTACCTGCGTCTTTGCTTGGATCAAGTCCTAAGATTTTGAGATAGAATCCATCCTCAGCATTGAAAGGATTGAGGTAAGTTGAAGGATCTTGGTAGTCAGCTGACCATCCATCCAAGTTCAAATCATAATCATGATCTGCTGGAGTTGGAGCTTGAACCGTTGCATTTGTATAATCATCCGTAGACAATTGGATAACATCAACCACAACATTTTCAGAACCAAGTGTTGATTCGATTGATTGCTTGATTGAGTTTGTTCCTGCAAGCAAGGTCTTATTAACTTGATCCACTGGCAAGTCCAAATGAATTGGGAAAGTTACACCTTGGTCTTCTAATTCTTTTTTAGCCTCTGCAAACTGAGCTTGTGCTTTTTCTTTATTGAAGTAGCCGTCTTGAGCATCTTCAAGATTCATATTTGACCATTGTGTGCCATAGTTGACCAATTTTGAAGCAACTGTTTCACCAAAAGTCTTGTCACCTACTTGCACGAAAGTTGGTGGCACAAGCGTGTTACGAAGAGTATTTTTAGCCGCTTCTTCACCGTTTGATTGAGCTGAGTATGCTGTACGGTCAATAGCAAAGTTGATGGCCTGACGGAAGTTTTTATTCAAAACTGCAGCTTGAGTTGCCTGTTTTTGATCGTCGCTTGTTTTCGCAGTGTGGTTATAAGCACCACGGTTAACGTTAAAGTTGTAGTACCAAGATGTCGCATCTTGCAAGCTATAGACGATGTTGTCCTTGTATTTTTCCTTGGTCTTCGCAAAGTTCGAACTGTTTGGATAAACACCTGCAGATGAGTAGGCACCATTTTCGAAGTTACGGATTGTCAAGTCTTGGTCTGAACCGTCAAAGTACGCCAATTTTACCTTTTCAATCGTTACTTTTTCTTGATCATAATAATGTGGATTCTTCACATACTCAATAGATGACTTAGATGTAAAATCTCTTAACAAATATGGTCCGCTATAAAGAATGCTATCAGGTTTCAATGTTCCGAAGTCTTTACCTTTAGAAGCTAGGAATTCTTCATTAACTGGGAAGAGGATGCTATTAGTTGTTTTAGAGTTCCAGAATGGTTCTGGACGTGTCAAAGTATATTGGACAGTGTAATCATCTATAGCTTTAACACCAACATTTGAAAAGTCAGTATTAGCACCTGTTACATAATCATCCAAACCCTTGATAGAGTTCTGAATCAAATCGAGAGCTTGCCCCTTGTTGTCAGCAGCGTATTTGATACCAGTTACAAAGTCTTGTGCTTTAAGGGGAGCGTATTCTTCACCGTCAGCTGTAAACCACTTGGCATCCTGGCGAAGTTTGTAGGTATAAGTTAAACCATCCTTCGAAACACTCCAATCTTCTGCAAGAGCAGGAATGAGATTCCCATAATTGTCATTTTCAAGCAAACCATCTACTAAGTTGGTAATCACACTAGTATTGTCACCAGAATAATCCAAAAGGTAGTTGAAGGTTGTTGGATCTGCACCAAATGTTGACGAATAGGTTTTAGCATCTGTTGCGGATTTCCCACATGCAGTCAATAAGACCGCAGCAGCAAGTGTCAATCCCGCTCCAATCAATCGTTTTTTGAGTTTCATGATTCAACTTCTCCTTATATGTTAGGTTTTATAACATAAGATGATTTTATCAAATTTTATCCTAAAAGTAAAGTTATTTAATTTTTTGCTACCCGTCACTAAGATGAAAAAAAGAAAGAAACCCAGCATAAAAACTGGATTTCTTTCAGTATTGTACAGATTATTTAACGTGGTTGGCTAACTCTTTCTGATACTTGGCATTAGTTTCAATTTTCTCTTTTTGCCATTTCTTGAGAGCTTCTTCGTATTCTTTAGCGGTTACAATATCATTTTGCAACTCTAAACCTTTGAAGACAAATGGATCACCCTTGATTCCAACCTGAGAGTAGGCTTTTGTAAATGGCACTGTACGACTCACGGTCGGAGAACCACCTGAAGATGCTACAGGGATGAGGAGTGAGCTATCAGATACCCAAGCTTGTGCTTTGGCATATTTTTCATAGCGTTTGTTCAGATCGCTCGTTTCAGATGCTGCATCGTCCAAGAGCTTCTTGTATTCATCAAGTCCAACTTGAGCCATCACTTCTGGATCTTTACCTTTTGTAATACCCAAGTGTTTAAGGGCAGATCCCTTCTTAGCATCTAGGATATTGAGATAGGTAGCTGGGTCTTGATAGTCTGGTCCCCAACCAGTTCCGTTCAAATCGTAGTCTTTTTGAGAAGGAACCTTGGCTTGAGAAGTAATACTCATTTTTTCATTATCAGTCATTTGAAGCACATCGATGACGACATTTTTACTTCCAAGTGCTGCTTCGATAGACTGTTTAAGAGAGTTGGTTTGCTGTACAGCGATGACATCTGTTTGCTCAACTGGAATATCCAAGTGAATAGGGAAGGTTACACCCTTGGCTTGCAATTCTGATTTTGCTTTTTCAAAGGCAGCTTTTGCTTTTGTTGGATTGTAAAGAGTATCCTTACCATCTGTCAACGCTACATCTTTCCACTGGTCTCCGTATGTTACCAATTGCTCTTGAGCCAGTTCACCGAAGGTCTTTTCACCAACCTGAACAAAGTCATAAGGTACAAGACTGGTACGGATAATCTTGTCTGCACCCTCTTCACCATTCATCTGCGCAGAGTATGAATGACGGTCAAGGGCAAAGTTGATTGCCTGGCGGAAGTTTTTATTGAGAAGTGCTTCTTTTGTAGAAGTCTTTTGCGCTTCGTCTGTCTTGGCTGTTTTATTGTAAGACTGACGATTTACGTTGAAGGTAAAGTAATAGCTAGTCGCTTCTTGCGGGCTATAAACAATTTTGTCGCCGTATTCTTTCTTAGTTGAATCAAAGCTTGAACTAGTTGGGAAAAGGCGTGCTGTTGTATAGGCCCCTGATGCAAAGCTACGAATCAATGATTCTTGGTCAGAACCATCGTAGAAAGTAAGCTTGACGTGGTCAATCTTAACATTGTCTTTGTCCCAATAATTTGGATTTTTTTCGTACTCAATGACTGATTTTGAAGTGAAGTTCTTCAAAATATATGGTCCATTGTAGAGAATACCTGAAGGAGCTGCTGCACCATAATCTTTACCTTGTGAATTTAGGAATTCTTCATTGACTGGGAGCATAGTCGCTGTTGTTACCTTAGAATTCCAGAAGCTTTCTGGTTGATTCAAGGTATATTGAACAGTGTAGTCGTCAACTGCTTTGACACCGACAGTCGAGAAGTCATTTGTTTCACCGCTAACGTACTCTGCCAAACCTTTGATAGAGTCTTGGATAAGTGTAAGGCCATCTGACTTACCATCAGCAGCATGCTTCAAACCAGTCACAAAGTCTTGAGCCTTGACCTCGGCGTACTCTTCACCTTCAGAAGTATACCATTTGACACCTTTGCGTAGCTTGTAGGTATAGGTCAAACCATCCTGTGAAACCGACCAATCTTCAGCAAGAGATGGAATCAAGTTCCCGTATTTGTCATTTTCCAAGAGTCCGTCGACCAGGTTAGCGATGACGTCTGATGTCGAACTTTTACTAGTTACGCTATAGTCCAATGTTGTTGGATCAATGGCATATACATATGAAAATGTTGTAGGAGCATCTGCTTTTTTCTCAGTCTTGCTACAAGCTGCTAAAAGAAGAGCTGCACTCATCGTTATCCCTGCTACTGCGAGCAACTTTTTCGATTTCATCGGTATTCTCCTTTAAAATACTATTTTTCACCATTATACCCTATTTTTTTATAAAAGCAAGGGTTTTCATGGCATTTTTTAGAAAATTCAAAATAATATTTTTTAAAGAAATTTCTATACTTATTTTAGAAAAAACTCAAGCATCTTAGATACTTGAGTTTTTAGGTTTAATTGTCTAATTCGACACAGAATGCATCCCATGGGGCTAGTCTTAGTTGTTCGAGTTTTTCTTGAACCTCGGTATTCGCAACTAAGATTGATTTTAGAACTCCATCAAAGTGAAATTCTTGTTCTTGACTTGAGAGGTTAACGACTACTAGGAAACGGCGTTTCCCATCCTTGCGAATATAGGAAAAGATTTTCTCAGCTGTTTCTAATAATTCAAAGTCAGCTTGAACCAACCAGCTGTTCTCCTTGCGAAGTTGGACTAGTTTTTGATAGGTATAAAAGATAGAATCTGGATTTGCTAAAGCCTCTTCTACATTTATCTTCGCATAGTTTGGATTAACTCCCAACCAAGGCTTCACATTTGAAAATCCAGCATAATCGCTAGCATCCCATTGCATTGGGGTACGGGCATTGTCTCGCCCTACTGTACGAATACTGTCCATAATTTGCTCGAGTGGAACACCTTGCTCAAGCGCTTCTTTGGCGTAGTTGACAGACTCAATATCTTCAACTTGCTCCAAGCTTTCAAATGGGAAATTGGTCATACCGATTTCTTCACCTTGATAGATATAGGGTGTCCCTCTCATCAAGTGAAGTAAAATCGCAAAAGCCTTGGCTGACTTCTCACGGTATTGGCCTTCATCACCCCAGATAGAAACGATTCGTGGAAGGTCGTGGTTATTCCAAAATAGGGAATTCCAGCCCTCTTCAACTCCTAATTCTGTCTGCCATTTATTGAAAATCTCTTTTAATTTCCCAACATTTAGCTCTTTTTGGTACTGCCACTTAGGTTGTCCTTCCTGATACTGAAGACAGATATGTTCAAACTGGAAGACCATAGACAACTCTTGACCTTCTGGATTCGAATATTTCTTGGCCTCTTCTGGATTTGCCCCCCAAGTTTCCCCTACTGTCAAAAGGTCTTTGCCGCCGAAAGTAGCCTGATTCATTTCCTTGAGGTAGGGATGAAGCATGGGACCATTGTTGACAATCTTCTGGTCAGGTATCTTCCCAATCATGTCAATAACGTCCATACGGAATCCACCAATCCCTTTATCAATCCAGAAATTCATCATCTCATAGATTTTATGACGGAGCTCTTCGTTTTCCCAGTTGAGGTCTGGTTGTTTCTTACTGAAAAAGTGTAGATAGTGTTGACCCGATTTTTCATCATATTCCCATGCAGAACCACTAAAAGTAGAGGTTAAATCATTGGGTTTATCTCGCCAAATATAGTAGTCACGTTTGGGACTTTGAGGATTTTCACACGCTTCAATAAACCAAGCATGCTCATCGGATGTATGATTGACAACCAAATCCATAATGATTCGAATATCTCTTTTTTTAGCTTCAGCAATCAGCTCGTCCATGTCTTCCATGGTTCCAAAGATAGAAGCAATGTCTTGATAATTGGCAATATCATAACCATTGTCATCCATAGGGCTATCGTAAACTGGCGAAAGCCAAATTGCTGTAATCCCAAGCTTAGCTAAATAATCTAACTTGCTAGTAATTCCAGGCAAATCACCAATTCCATCCCCATTACTATCCTTAAAACTTTTAGGGTAGACTTGATAGACTACGGCATTGTGCCACCATTTTTCTTGCATCTTTTCACCTCATTATTTTAATAATCTATGGTCTATGATAGCGCTTTTCATAATTTTATGCAAGCGTTTGCTTTATCTTTTTTTCTTACTTTTGTGACTCTCTAGTTTCTTATCTTCTATTTTTTTTATATAATAGAAAACAGAGGTAAAAAAATGAAAAAACAAGCTTTTAGTTCTGAAAAATATTTGAATCTGCAACGCGACCATATCTTGGAACGCATCAACCAATTTGACGGCAAGCTCTACTTGGAGTTTGGAGGCAAGATGTTGGAGGACTTCCACGCTGCCCGTGTCCTTCCTGGATATGAGCCGGATAACAAAATCAAACTCTTGCAAGAGTTGAAAGAACAAGTCGAGGTTGTGATTGCCATTAACGCTAGCAATATCGAGCACTCAAAGGCTCGTGGTGACTTGGGTATTTCTTACGACCAAGAAGTGCTTCGTTTGATTGATAAATTTAACGAATTGGGAATCTTTGTTGGTTCTGTTGTTATCACACAATACGCTGGTCAACCTGCTGCAGATACATTCCGTAATCAATTAGCTAAAAATGGGATTGACTCTTATCTCCACTACCCAATCAAGGGTTATCCGACAGATATGGACCATATCATCTCTCCTGAAGGTATGGGGAAAAACGACTATATCAAAACGAGTCGCAATTTAATTGTCGTGACTGCTCCTGGACCTGGTTCAGGTAAGTTGGCAACTTGTATGTCTAACATGTACCACGACCAACTGAATGGCATCAAATCTGGTTATGCTAAGTTTGAAACCTTCCCAGTATGGAACCTTCCACTGCATCATCCGGTTAACTTGGCTTATGAGGCTGCTACTGCAGACCTTGACGATGTCAATATGATTGACCCATTCCATCTACAAACTTATGGAGAAACTACCGTCAACTATAATCGTGATATCGAAATTTTCCCTGTTCTCAAGCGTATGCTCGAACGTATCTTGGGTGAATCTCCTTATGCATCTCCAACTGACATGGGTGTAAATATGGTTGGTTTTGCAATCACTGATAACGACGCTGCAGTTGAAGCATCAAAACAAGAAATTATTCGCCGCTACTACCAAACCGTTCTCGATTTTAAAGCTGAAAAGGTTGCTGAATCTGCTGTCAAGAAAATTGAACTTCTCATGAACGACCTTGGTATCACTCCAGCAGACCGCAAGGTAGCTACAGTTGCTCGACAAAAAGCTGAAGAAACAGGCGGACCAGCTCTAGCACTTGAGTTACCTTCTGGTGAAATCGTCACTGGTAAGAATTCAGAACTCTTTGGTCCGACAGCTGCTGCTGTGATCAATGCTATTAAAAAGTCAGCTAACATCGATGCTGAAACAAAATTGATTGAACCAGAAGTGGTGAAACCAATCCAAGGTTTGAAAATCAATCACTTAGGCAGTCGCAATCCACGTCTTCATTCTAACGAGATTCTCATCGCTCTTGCAATTACAGCTATGCAGAATCCTGATGCAGACCGTGCTATGAAAGAACTCGGAAATCTCAAAGGTAGCGAAGCTCATTCTACGATCATCTTAACGGACGAAGATAAGAATGTTCTCCGTAAATTAGGAATTAACGTAACCTTTGATCCCTACTACCAATACGACCGTTTATATCGTAAGTAGATTGAAAACTAGTAAGAACTTCTTATCAAGTATCACCCCTCTTCGATAGACTTCGAATCTCTCTTAAGGGGTGACTTTCTTTTATGCTAGAATTCTGACAATCTCCAATTATCTTCTTTTCTAATTATTCTAACATTACTTCGGGAGTTTATTAAAAATGAGAGAATTACTCAGTCAAAAAGAGCAAAGGCAATTAAAGATTTTAGAATATTTGTTTGAAAATCCTGATTGGATTTACCTGGATGATTTATCTAAAACCATTGGACACAATGCTCGCATCATTAAAAGTGATATCAAAGAATTACGTGAAATCTTTCCTGATTTTGATATTCGACACTCAACTGCGGGGATTATGATGGTGAATACGAAAAATAATGGCATCGAGCGAATTTACCAATATTTTTTACAGACGTCTGAGTATTTTCAAATTTTAAAAGCATTTTTCCTGTTGGACAGCCCCTTTACCTATGAGCATCTTGCCGAATTTCTGGATATTTCCCTTCCTTCTTTGAGAAAGAAAATTGCGGATATCAATAAGACACTTGATGGAACTTACCGCTTTAAGCTCAAGGTAACCCCAATCTCTATTATTGGAGATGAAAAAGATATTCGATTTTTCTTCTCCCAATTTTTCCACGAAGCTTATAATTTTCTGGACTGGCCCTTTGAGGAGGTTAAGGAAGAAAATATAAATGATTTTGTCTCTTTCTTCATCAATTTGGCGAAATTCCCTGCAAAATATCAAAATCTTTACCAAATCAGAACGCAGGCTACAGTCGATTTGCACCGAATGAAGAGAGGATATTTCGTTCAGTTATCGAAACAAAATATTTCCTGGTTAAATCCTATTTTCGACCAACTACCCGATTTTCAGCATCAGTTACAAGAATTGGCCCAAGGACTTAACATTGATATCAATCCGGAAAATCTCTATCAAATCTTCAGTCCATTTGCTGAACCTAGCCTCTTCTTCACAGTCGAAGACTTTCTAGCTGCTCGTCAATCTGACGAAAAAGTTAATTTGTCCTATCATGCTGCACGAGACATTCTGGACAACTTAACTCGAAAATTTGGCGTCCAATTTTCAAATACGGATACTTTAATTTGGAACTTGCACAATACTGCCTTACTCGAGCGAAGAGAAATCAACTCCGAATCGATCATTTCACAAAATAAAGACTATACACTTGGAAAGATTAAAAAATTCTTCCCTAATTTTTATGAAGCAACAGTCTTTGAAATGATGCGCTATAAGAATATTATGGGACAAAAGGAGAAGATACCTGCTCTTTCTCACCTGATTTACACCCTATTTACTCACGCAGAGGGGCTTACAGATCAATTATTTGAACATAAAAAGAAAGTCAAAGTCTTAGTTCTCAGTGAGTATGACTTTGCTCATCCAGAATTTTTGATATCTCTCTACGAATTCCATACTTCAAATAACATCCAGTATGAAACTTGGGATAAAGAAACCCTAAATATCGAAGAAATTAGGCAAAGTGACTATGACGCTATTATCACTAATTTTGATATTAAAGAAATCGATAATAAGCGAATCATGAACATTAGCCGACTATCTATCCTGCAAGTTGTCAACGAACTCAATAAGATTTCCATGCAAGATTTATAATTTTAAAAACCTCCTAGAAAACATCTAGGAGGTTTTTATGAATCTCTGTTTTTCTCAAGAACCATGAGCCAATCACATTATTCAAAATCAACAGTCTTATTCTTAATCACAAGCTTGGTATGAGCTGTTATATATTGTCGGTCAAGGGTTGTTGTAACTTCCCCTTCACCATTTATAATATGCCAAGCTCCGTCTTTATGAACAACCATAGCAACTTCTTGTTTGTTTTTATCTTCATTCTTAACAGCCAAGGCATAGGCGTCATCGACCCCTTCTAGCAAGAGTTCTTTGTTGCTACTGAGTGTCAGTAGATAATAGGCTCCATCTCGAACACCAATATCGTATTGTTGATTCACAAATATGGTTTTGTCGTAGCTAGGTCCTGGTTCAGAAGTTCCTGATCCATTCCCAAGAATACTTTTAAAAGTATCCTTTTGTTTGTCTGACTCTGCCTGTTCTTGGGATTTGATAAATTCCTGAACTGCAGCAATCTTTTCACTCTCTTGTTTCTTTGAAGCTCTCATTTGATGAATCACGACAGTTCGAATCAAAAATGAACTGGCAAACAGGAGTCCTATGATAGATGAAATTTTCCCCTTTTTCATTTCCGCTCCAATTTCCTTATACTTCACTATTTACTACTTTTCTATAGTATAACAAGATTTTGCTAGGTTGACAAGAAAAGTTGGAGTTTAGGAGCAGGACTTCCTTATTCTACTGTTACAGACTTGGCAAGATTACGTGGTTTATCCACATCAAGTCCACGGTGGAGGGTTGCAAAGTAAGCGACCAATTGAGTTGGCACGACCATTGAGATTGGTGAGAGGTAAGGGTGTACGGTCGTAAGGACGATGTCATCTGTATCTTTGGCAACATTCTCTTCTGCGATGGTGAGTACCTTAGCGCCACGCGCTGCTACTTCCTGGATATTTCCACGGGTGTGGTTGGCAAGGACTGGATCTGACAAGAGGGCCAAAACAGGTGTTCCTTCTTCAATCAAGGCAATTGTTCCGTGTTTGAGTTCCCCTGCCGCAAAGCCTTCACATTGAATGTAAGAAATCTCTTTGAGTTTGAGACTGGCTTCCATAGCTACATAGTAATCTTGACCACGTCCGATGTAAAAGGCATTGCGTGTTGTTTCAAGAAGCTCACGAACCTTGCTATCAATCAATTCTTTTTCTGAAAGGGTTGACTCGATAGACTGAGCCACGATAGACAACTCATGAACTAGATCAAAGGCTTGCGCTTTAGCATTGCCATTTGCTTCTCCGACTGCTTTTGCAAGGAAGGCAAGGGCTGCGATTTGGGCAGTATAAGCCTTAGTTGATGCTACGGCAATTTCAGGACCTGCATGAAGCAACATGGTATGGTTGGCTTCACGTGACAGAGTTGAACCAGGCACGTTTGTCACTGTCAAGCTTGGAATCCCCATTTCATTGGCCTTAACCAAAACCTGACGGCTATCAGCTGTTTCACCAGATTGACTGATAAAGATGAAGAGTGGTTTCTGGCTGAGAAGTGGCATCCCATAGCCCCACTCAGAAGAGATTGCAAGTTCAACTGGCGTATCTGTCAATTCTTCCAACATCTTCTTAGAAGCAAACCCTGCGTGGTAAGAAGTTCCAGCTGCAAGGATGTAGATACGGTCTGCCTCTTGAACAGCCTTGATGATAGCTGGGTCTACCACTACTTGACCAGCCTCATCTGTGTAAGCTTGGATCAACTTACGCATAACTGTCGGTTGCTCATCAATTTCCTTGAGCATGTAGTAAGGGTAAGTTCCCTTACCGATATCAGACAAGTCAAGCTCAGCTGTATAGCTGGCACGCTCACGACTGTTGCCATCATAGTCCTGAACTTCGACACTATCAGCCTTAACGATTACCAACTCTTGGTCATGAATTTCCATGTATTGGTTGGTTTCACGAATCATAGCCATAGCATCAGAGCAGACCATGTTGTAGCCATCTCCAAGACCAATCAAAAGTGGTGATTTATTCTTGGCTACATAGATGACATCTGGATTTTCAGAGTCAATCAAGGCAAAGGCATAAGAACCACGAATGATGTGAAGGGCTTTTTTGAAGGCTTCGAGAACTGATAAGCCGTCTTCTTCGGCAAATTTCCCAATCAAATGTACGGCGATTTCCGTATCTGTTTGTCCCTTGAAGTGGTGTCCCGCAAGGTATTCTTCCTTGATTTCAAGGTAGTTTTCAATCACCCCGTTGTGGACCAAGACAAAACGTCCAGTCTCAGATCGGTGTGGGTGAGCGTTGTCTTCCGTTGGTTTTCCGTGAGTAGCCCAACGAGTATGTCCGATACCAGTTGTTCCCTCAACACCTGCAGTTTTAGCAGACAATTCTGCAATACGACCAACAGCCTTGACTAGATGGTTTTCAGCGCCACCTAGAACAAAAATCCCCGCAGAATCATAACCACGGTATTCGAGCTTTTCAAGCCCTTGAATCAAAATATCAGTTGCATTTGTGTTTCCAACAACACCAACAATTCCACACATAGTATATACGACACAGACAAGCTGTGCTTTCCCCTTATCGAAATTGGTATAGTCTGATTTTCTGTTTTTAGAATCAGTGAAAACAGTATATACTTGTTTCTTTTACTTGTCAAGAATAAAAATTGGTATAGTTCAATCGCTTTTAAACCACAAACAAAAAACCATTCAAGAAATAGCTCTTGAATGGTTGGATACAACATTATTGTTACAATAAAATATATGTACGCCTAGAATCTTTACTGATGATTTTGCCTGAGTCCCAGATAGACATAGGTTCGAGTACGTGGACAATCTTTTTCCATCCTCACCCTAAAATAAAATCGATGTTCCCTGCCATCCTTGGCATTTTCCTTATTCAAGACAAAGTAGTCCTTTTGATTGATAGCCATGGTTCGCAGAATGTCGTCAATCAGAAAAGTCAGGGGTACATTCATGGCAGAGTATTTTTGAAAATCTTCCTCAAAACGAATATAGTCGTCCGAAAAATAATCCATCTGCAATTTGTTTTCATAGAGCTCTTTTCTAGTCATAGACTTCCTCCTGACAAAGTTGGATTGTGAGAATGTCATCTACCCTTATTAATCGATAGCCTTCATCAGTTCTAAGAGAGATTTCTTGAGGAGATAATTCTCTTACTTCACCCAATATGGTGCTTTTATGATTTTTCTCCTTGACTACAAAAGAGCCTTTTAGTCGCCCAACGTAGAGCTGGGAAAGTAGCAACAACTTCTCGACTGAATTCAAATCTGTCGACAAGTCGACACGATTTTTTTCTGCACTGAGTGAACTGGTATGCTCCGATAGAAAAAAGCCCATCCACTTCTGCATGCCTGGATCTTGATAGTCCCTCGCGGATTGGAAGGGCAAATAAGAGCGATCAATCATTTTAGTCCATCTAATCCTCCAGCAGAGTGCCCTCCGATCAGCTTACTTCTGGCAATACTTCTCGACGCCTCCTCTAAAGCAGTCGCCTTCAAGAGAGAAGTAAAGCCGAATTGTTCTCGAATGGAATCAATGGCAGTCTGGAGCCTTTCTTCTTTTTCTAGCTTGTCAACCTCATCAAAAAGGGAAATCAACGCAAAGGATTCGTCCACAAATCCTGAATAACTAACGGCAACACTCCTGACAGCCCCAGAAGTATATTTGCTATGAAATAGTTTCAACACATAGCTGACCAAAAGACTGGTATTATTGGTCGGCTCAACCTTCATCTGGGTATGGATGGAGCGTTTTTGTTCCTGCTTTGAAAATCCAAGATGGATAGACACCACTGTTGTCTTCTTTCTGGCACGTCGAAGTCTGATAGCCACCTGCTCAGCCATCTCTCGAAGGATAATTTCGATGTCTCGCTGCTTGACATAATCTCTCGGTAAAATTTGCGAATTCCCCAAGCCGTGAGATTTGGCTTTATAGGTCTTGTGAACATTACTCTCATCAATTCCATTGGCATGGAACCACAAGCGAAGTCCAGCTTGGCCGAGTTCCTTCTTCAGGTCATCAGGATTGCTATTGGCTAATTCCTTAATCGAATAGATTTCCAAGCTATTCAAGCGCTTCTCCATCTGATGCCCAATCCCCCAGAAGTCGATCATCTTAGAAATGTTCCAGACCTTCTCTTCCACATCCTGATAAGACCAATTGGCTCGCATGGTCGGTGTGTGTTTGGCTTCATTATCCAAGGCCAACTTAGCAAGCAAAGGATTGGCATTGGACATACCGACTGTCGAGTAAATTCCAGTTTGCCGCCAGATATCACGCTGGATACGAGCCGAAAGCATGTCCAGCTTGTCTTTACGAGAAATCTGCTGGTCCGGAACAAAATAATTGAGCGAACTGGTTAGGTCAATAAATCCTTCATCAATTGAATAAGGATAAATATCATCTGGACTGCCATAGTTCTGAAAAATTCGCTGGATTTCCATATTGACTGCGATATACTTATCCATCCGAGGAGGGACAATGACGGTCACCCGAGCCCAGTCTTCGATAAATTTCACATAGTCTGGGTCTGTCCGTAAGCCTTGTTTTTTTGCATTGTAGTAGGAAAATTTGCGCGTCTTGATATCGAAGGGGAGGTCATAGGCACGGCCTACATTTGCTTTCCCAAAGACCTTTTTGAACATAGGCGAGGAGGCAAGAATAAGCCCAACAGAATTATCCGCCCGACTCATGACACAAAGGGAGGTTTTAAGGGGATGGAGTCCTCTTTCCACACACTCAACACTGGCATAAAAGGACTTCATATCGACAAAGGCAATATCACTTTGGGGCTCTCTGGAATAATCAAAGTAGCCCATAGACTATCCCTCCATCGGTACAAAATTACCTACGATAATTCCCACAATCCGCGGATCTTCTTCGTAAGAAATGAAAATATCCTTGTATTTAGGATTGATGGAGACCAAACGCAAACCATCCTCTTCTCGATAGACCCGTTTGATATAGGTCTGGTTATTGCAAACCACTGCATAGACAGCGCCATCATAATCAAATCCTGTCTCACGAATCAAAGCCACGGAACCATTTTGATATTTGGGCTCCATAGAATCCCCTGATACCCAGGAAGCAAAATCATGAGCCATTTCTTCATTGAAATAAACCGTATCAAAGTTTCGATCATCATAAACCGAAGCACCGATACCAGCCGACATGCGTTCATAAACATGATACTCGAAAAGTTTTTCTGGCATACCCGTCACCTTCTTGGCTTGTTCTTCTTGAGCCAGATCGCGAGCATAGACCACCACCTTCTCTTTCCCTTGATTGGAAAGGCTATTATAGAGACGGACAATTTCGATTTGGGTGAAATAACCTTTTGGCACTTTTAAAATCTCTTCTAGCTGTCTAACCTTTTCTTCGGAAGGTTCCTTGACTCCACGCTCCCAAGCCGAATAAGCCTGAAAACTAATCCCAAGCTTCTCTGCAATCTCTTTCTGTGTTAGCTTTAACTCTTTTCTCCGAGTCTTAAGTTTTTCTGGTTGGTACATGTTTTACCTCCTAGCGTGATGTTTTCATTGAAGGTTGACTCTATTTAAAAAATTCAACTATTTTGGTTTAGTTTTATTATATAAAAAAAGTAGACGGATGTCTAGTGGAAAAATCTAATGTTAAAGCATGCTTGCTTCATCTTCATAACATGATCATGACTTACAAATAAAGAAGAAAACCATCTCAAATTTGATGAGATGGTTGGAATATTTAATCTACTTTATAAAAAACTTGTTCCGAACTCGTTGGAGCAGCTTGACCAGCAATCAGCCTATTTTTACTTGGATCAGAATCAACCCACTTCATAGTAGTCCCAGCAGGATAAATAATCATACCAAATCCTGTATTACCAGTTCTAACACTAAAGTTAATACTTCCATCATTACCTATACTCGATTTTTCAATGTTTCCACTGTTTACTAATCCATTTTTATCGAATGTAAATTCTTGGCCCAAACCATTTCTCCATGTTCCAACTAGAGTAGAGAAATCACCATTTAGAATGGCTTGCGCATCTATTTTTTGTGATTTAGAGTGCGCTTGCTCTTCTTGTGTCGAAAGTTTTTCCTCTGTAGTCGTCACACTATCTTGAGAAGTTGTTAAAGCAGTGGTTGTCGTTATACTTGTTGTACTAGTCGTTGTCGTACTAGTAGTAGAAACCTGTTCTGTTGTAGTATTCACTGCTTCTGCATCTTGCTTCTTATGATTAAAGAAGAACAAAGAACTTATCAGTACTATAGCAATTACGCAACTTAACAGAATCAAAATCCAATTGATACCTTTTCCTATTTTCATTTATAACTCCTTAATATTATTCGTATTTAATTATATCATACTGAACTTATACTAGGAAGAATTTGTATAAGATAAAGACTATTGGGGTGAATTTTGTATTTTTGAAACAAAAAAGACATCCAAGAGAAAATTCTTGAATGTCTGTAAATGTTGATAGTATCGTATTGATTAACGTTTTGAGGCAACTGACTTTGTCATGTTGCAGCCACATTTGTAAGCGACTAAAGTCGCAACAACTGTGTCAATTGCACCAATTTAGTAAAAAGTACAAAAAAAGAACACCCCGAAAGGTGCTCTTTGTAAGTATAGTCATTCTTTCGAAGAACGTTTACTAAATTGTGATGCTTTACGAACTTTTTTCAAGCCTGGTTTGAAAAGTCTGGCTTTTAGGACAACTCAAAATCACTCGATAGCAAGCGTCAGAAGAGTTTCTTCTGATTTTAATTTCAAGAAATAGGAATAGATGTATCTAAAATAGGGAAATTTCCTAATTCAGAACTTTCAACCCTATCTTCCTCCTTCTTATCCTAATAAAGTTTGTAATATTGGAATAACAACGATAAATAGAACCGTACTTAGAGTCACCACATTCGTCGAAAATTCCACATCTCCTTTTCCTTGATTCGCAAGAATTGGGAGAACGGCTAGAGCTGGCGTAGCAGACTGAATCATAAAGGTCTTAAATTCAGCCGTTACCATATTTGGGGCAAAGAACTTCAATACAAGAAGCATGATTAGGGGAGCTAAAATAAAGCGTCCAACCAAAGTGACAATTGTATCTTTATCAAAACGAATCGTATTCAAGCCTGCCTTTGCAAGAACAATACCGATATAGACAAGAGATAGTGGCGTTGTTAAACTACCAATATAAGTCAAGGTGCTTTCCGCAAAACTTGGAACAGGAAGACGGAGCACTAAAAACACGAGGGCTACGAGAAATCCCAATAAAGGTGCTGGGAAGAGCTTCTTCCAATTAAATTTTTGAGCTTGCTTTGAAGCCCCTTCTTTGCTATCCGAGGTCATTAGATAGACACCTAATGTCCAAGTAGAGACCGTATTTGTAATATAATACACCAAGAAGTAGGGAAGGGCTTGATCTCCAAACAGAGCTATGTTTAAAGGTAAACCAATAAAAATGGTATTGGCATTCACGAAGGTATTAATCATGGTTCCTCGACGGCCCGGGCGCACTCCAAAAAGTTTCACCGCTATAAATGCCATTAGGTAACCGAGAATGAAGGCGATAAACGTATACAACAGACCGCCAGACAAGCTAATTAATTTATCTAACGTTAAATATTTAAGAACAGAGGTAAAAATTGCCACTGGCATGGCCACATTCATAATGAGTTTAGATAAATCATTTCCAAAACTCTCTTGAAACCAACCACGGACTTGTAAGAAGTAACCTAGAATGATGATGACGATAATAGGTACAATACTCTGAATTGAAGTTAAAAAGATTTCCATAGTCTCCCTTTCTATATGTCATAGCGTATAGTTGAAGGTGTACGAAGCATCCAGTCGCACTCGTACACCCCATTTCCATTTACTTATTTATAGGTTGGATACCATTTCAAATCACGAACTGCTTTGGCCATATCTGTTTCCTTGGCACGCGCAAGACCTTGTTCTTGCGCTTTTTTAGCGACTGCTTCTGCTACTTTAATAGAAACATCTGCTACATACTTGAATGGCGGCAAGACAGGAGCTCCCGGTTGACCTGGATTGACAATACCACTCAACGAATGAGCCGCTGCTCCAATCATTTCATCTGTCAAAAGACTTGCTTCAGAAGCTAGCATACCTAGACCAAGACCTGGGTAAATCAAGGCATTATTGGCTTGACCAATCACATAGTCTACACCTTTATAAGAAACCGTATCAGCAGGAATTCCTGTTGCGACAAAAGCCTTACCATCTGACCATTCAATCAAATCTTTGGCACTTGCTTCTGCTAGCTTGGTTGGATTTGATAATGGGAAAATCATTGGACGTTCTGTGTTTTCACACATAGCTTCTACAATTTCTTTGGTGAAGGTATTTGGTTGAGTTGAAGTTCCTACTAAAATAGTTGGTTTAACAGTTTTAACGACTTCTAATAGATCTGTTAATTTATCAGCATTAGGAAAATCCGACCGTTTCTTCGCAAACGGTTTTTGCTGTGGTGTCAAGTCATCCATATCATCAAAGAGAAGACCTTGTTTATCCACCATAAAGAAACGTTTATAAGCTTCTTCTTCGGAAAGACCTTCACTCACCATTTCACGAAGAACACGAGAGGCAATTCCTGCACCCGCAGTACCACCACCATAGCAGAGATAAACTTGATCGGTTAATTTTTCACCACTAATATCCAGTGAACCAAAGATACCACCCAAGGTAACGATTCCTGTACCTTGGATATCATCATTAAAGGTAGGAATTTGTTTCCGATATTTCTCAAGAATATTGGCAGCATTAGAACGTCCGAAATCTTCCCAGTGAAGGTAAAGTTTAGGGAAAAGCCGTTCTGCTGTTTGAACAAATTGGTCAATGAAGTCGTAGTAACGATCTCCGCGGACCCGTTCGTGACGATTTCCTAAGTAATTAGGATTGTTCCGAAGTTCTTCACGGTTAGTTCCTGCATCAATGACTAAAGGAAGGACCATAGAAGGATCGATTCCAGCAGCACCCGTATAGACCATCAATTTCCCAACAGAAATATCGACACCATTTGTTCCCCAGTCTCCTATTCCAAGGATTCCTTCTGCATCTGTTACAACAATGAGTCGAATCTCACGGTCTCCTGCTGCATTTTTCAAAGTGGCTTCAATGTTTTCAGGATGATTAATATCAAGATATCCCGCATACTGTGGATCTACAAAGAGGTCACTATAGCCTTCAATGGTATCTGCAATGGTTGGGTCATATACAATTGGATTGAATTCTTCCAAATGTTGAGAAAAGAGGTAATAGAAAAGAGTCCGGTTGGTATTAAAGATTTCCATTAAGAACAAACGTTTTTCCAGATCATTGACCTTTGTTTGCATTTGTGCATAGGTTTGTGCCGCTTGTTCCTCGATGGTTTGAACGTAAGGCGGCAATAACCCAATAAGGCCTAGTTCCTTTCGTTCCTCTAAGGTAAAGGCAGTTCCCTTATTAAGGAAAGGATTGTTTAAAATATCATGTGCAGTCATAGTGCAACCTCCTTTTTGCTTATATTATACCACTAAAATAAACCGTTTACAAAACTTTGTTGTATATAGAATACAATCGTGTACGCATATGTTATAATGGGTCTACGAGAACAATTTTCTGAAAAGCTTTTTTATACTTAAAACACTAATATTGATAATCACTCTTTACTAAAATTTTTTACTAAAAGAAACTAATCATACAAATTGGCAATCCTAATTAAAATAAATATCCTATAAGTTTGTTATATAATACTTTGTATTTTTTAAGGTGTTTTTTTGTCATACAAAACTTGTATTCTATTTATATGACAACTAAAAACTATTTACAACAATATATTTCTCAAAAAGTGAAATATTTTCGAACACAGAATAAAATGAGCCAGGAAGAACTTTCGGAACAAGCGGGACTCGGGCTTAAGTATATCAATCAACTCGAAAACCAAAATGTGAATCTGACCATTCACAGTCTCGAAAAAGTGATTGACGCCCTAGAGATGACCCCAGAGGAATTTTTCAATTTTGATAGCCTTGAATCAACCTCTGATAAGACTGACAATCTTTCACTCAAAAGAATCAACATGAAGGTTAAACAGCTCCCCATTGATAAACGAGAAAAGATGTTGGTCATTTTTGAAAGTATCTTAGATAATCTTTGAGATCCCTGACTCACTTACATTTTAACTGGTGAATACTCGTATAGTCAAATTGTGGGATACGGATAAAAATTATTTATCTGGTGATTTCCACTTATTTTCCTTCTCCAACTATTGAAAGTGAGCCCATATGAATTTAAAAGATCTACAATATTTTTATGACCTCTGCCAGCTTCAATCCTATACGGAAGTAGCAAAACAACACAAAGTCAGCCAACCATCTATTTCTTATGCCATCAAGCGCTTAGAGGAATCTTTTAATTGCAAATTGATTCACCACGATCCCTCACATCGTTCCTTCAAACTAACTCCCCAAGGGCAAATCCTTCTGAAACACACAGAACAGATCTTACCTGAGATCAGTTCTGCTCACAAAGAAATTAATCGCTCCTTGGCACATTACTCTACTGTCGGATTCCCTCCTATTATCATTCAGTATCTCTTTGCCGCCTTGAAGGAAAAAGATAAATTCGATTTTTTAAAAAAGGTACGCCCTATTCGCGGTGGCTCCGTGGAGTTATTAAACCTTCTCCTCAAGGGAGACCTTGACGCAAGCCTACTCGGTTTGATTGAACCACTCAATCATCCTTCAATAGAGACGCACGAACTCTTTCAAAAAGAACTATATGTCGTTTTATCTAAGAACCATACTCTTGCTACTGCTCCTTCCCTCTCTTTTGAAGAATTAGTAGAGCAATCCTTCATCCTTTTAGACGAACACTTTGTTCACCTGAAAGCTTTTGAACTCCTTAATCAAAAGTATCAAAACAAGGCAGAAATATTCTTTAAGACTGATGACATTGTCATTCTTAAAGAACTTTTAAAGAAAGGAATTGGCCTTAGTTTACTAGCTGATATCGCACTTTCTGATGAAGATGATGATTTAATAAAGATCCCTCTAATCCCGGAGGACCAGATCACATTTACAGTTTATTACGCTTATCTCAAATCAGCTACACCGTCATCAGAAGTAGAGTCCTTATTTAATCTAATTAGATCATATGAATAGCAAAAAAACTCTAACTATCAACTATCTGATAGCTAGAGTTTTTTTACATTATAGGTATTAGACTAAAGTATGAAGAAATAGGATATTATCGATGAATTTTTTCAATTACCTGATAGCATTCAATGAGATTCCTAATTAAAAATCTACAAGGTGTCACTAAAAAAAGAACACCCCGAAAGGTGCTCTCTGTAAATATAGTAATTCTTTCGAATTAACGTTTACTAAATTGTGATGCTTTACGAGCTTTCTTAAGACCTGGTTTGGAAAGTATGAATTTCAGTTGGACTAAAAACAGCGTAATATCAAGACTTTTCTCCGCTTTTATAAAAGCTTTTTTCCAATCAAATTCAACTAATTTTATCCGAATGGTGTGGATTTTACCCCCAAAATTACAGAGAATGGAGCTGATAAACACTAAACGTTCACACCATTAGTTAAATGATTTTTTGTTCATCATTTTTCTTAGATGATAGAACTTCTAATTTATTTCTTATTCAAGCAAAAACAACCTGCTATAAGTAAGAAAGAGGAAGATACAAGAAAAACACGGCGTAAAAACCGATTCAGTTCATTGTCCTCAATCCTTGTCTGCTTCATTTTCTTTTACGAGATCGTTTTGTGAATCTTTTTCAGAGAGTTTTTGATCAATATACTTGTCAATGTTTTCATAAAATTCCTTGGTCGCTTCACTATCTAATGTTGGCGAGTTCTGAACTTGATTCACTTTCAATTGAACAGATTGAATACCGTAAGAGGCTTGTTTTTGGTGGAGTGTTTCTAATTCTTCTTCTGAAATCGGATCTCCAACAACCGTCAAGACCAATTCATTGTTACTTGACTTGTAGACTTGATTAATAACCGTATAATTGGCGAACTCTTTTCCTACAAACTGTTTGATCCCTTCTTTGCGCGCTTGTTCTATTGTCAGAGTAACTGCCGAATAGCTAGCTGGAAGAATCAACAATACAATCAAAGATATCAAGCCAATTCTCATTTTAATGCTCAGCTCTTTAAATGAAGTTAAAGGAGATTTTCTCATCAAAATTCTTGTTCCAACAATGTTGGCTAGCATGATAAAGACACAGTTGATCAAGAAAAGATAGAGAGCCCCCAATAAAAATCGTACATTCCCATTAGCTAAACCATAGCCAGCAGTACAGATAGGCGGCATCAGAGCTGTAGCAATGGCTACTCCTGGCACGATATTGTTTGCTTCTTTTTTCCTTGAACCGATCACACCAGCAATCCCACCAGCAATAGCAATGAGGACATCCCAAATGGTTGGAGAGGTTCGTGCAATCAACTCGCTACTTGCATAAGACAAGGGAGAAATCCAGAAATACAGAGTCGAGACAAGCAAACTGACCAACACTTGAGTCAATAAAACCTCTAGAGATTGCTTGATTAAACGCGTATCAAAAATAGCTAAACCGAATCCCAGTCCAACAATCGGTGTCATGAGAGGTGAAATCAACATGGCTCCTATAATGACAGCTGTTGAATTCATATTTAGTCCGATAGAGGCAATAAAAATTGCACACATCAAAATCGCTGTATCTCTCAATCGAACATGAAGGTCATCGTATAATTTCTCACGGTATTCCCGTGTTGAATAATTGGCAGTCATTTGTCCTCTCCTCTTTCCTTATTTAAATTGGTATAATAATTAAAAATAACAGCTGATAAACAGCCAAAAAATATGAGCCCATAAATCGTCAAGAAGACACTGGTAATCCTTCCAATCAAGGTCACAGCTAGGAGATCCCCGTAGCCGACAGTCGTCGAAGTCACAAAAGCATACCAAAGACCGTCTCCGTAATTTGTGATAGCAGGTTCAACTAGGAAAAGCACGCCTCCTGACCCAAAAACAAAGGTCACAAAACTCAGAGCAAACCGAGTAAAACCCGTAACCTGCATAATATGCCATAACATTTTTAAACGTTTCATTTGTTCTCCTTATTCATACTAGCTCCTGACCGAGCCGTTTTTTTCCAATAATCAAAGTGAAGATAGGACATGATCTCCATCAGAGAAAGATAGACAAACTGATAGATCTGATTTAAGCTGATTATCAACTGATATTGTTTGAAAAATGACTGGAAGAAAGACCAGATATGACTGTCTTGAATCAGTCCCTTCTTAATATCAGACAGGATATTAGCTAAAGCTCCCAAGGACTGAAACGGTAAATCCTTGACATTTATATAGATCCGGTCCACCACATCATTCAGACTGGTATCTTGGATGGCATGAAATTCTCCAAAGAGAACTCCTGCCGCTCCAAGAGTAGAAACAAATTCCACCAAATAATTTCTGAGGAAATTTTCTCAACCTTTTCCCATAATGTGTTTAGTGCCATCCATAACGATCCCAACCAGAAAAAGGAAAGAAAACAAGCAAAGAAATTTTGCCGTAAATCCCAAAAAGCTTCAAGACTTGGTGTTGTTGGTTTTTCTAACTCTAAAACCAAGATGGTCATAATAATTGCTAGAACAGCATCTGTCAATACAATTAATCTGTCTTTCTTCATCGGATTGCATCCCCTTTCTTTTTTGTAACATTCTATCTTATCGCATAATATTGGATATTCTTTCATAATCCGACTACAAACAAAAATAAACCAAAAAGTATGTCCCTATTATACTATATTTAACTCTAGAAGTATTCATCCATCTAATTAATAAATATATCATATTTCACAATAAGTGAATACTATCAAAGATTCATCCCCTTTCACTTCATCATGTAGTGTTGCTTAGATTTATCAAAAACAACCAAATTTGTATTAATTTCAAGTATCACCTAGTTACAAAAATTTGGGGTGAACAGAAAAAGCATCCCGTATTTTTGATACGAAATGCTTTCAATAAGTTTAAATAAGTTTTAACGTTTACTAAATTGTGATGCTTTACGAGCTTTTTTCAAGCCTGGTTTCTTACGCTCAACTTTACGTGAGTCACGTGTAAGAAGTCCTGCGCGTTTCAATGAATCGCGGAAGTCTGGGTCTACTTGAAGAAGGGCACGAGCGATACCGTGACGGATAGCTCCTGCTTGACCAGCGTATCCACCACCTACAACGTTAACGAAAACGTCGTATGAACCTGCAGTTGAAGTAACTGCGAATGGTTGGTTGATTACAAGACGAAGGTCAGCGTGTGGGATGTACTCTTCAACATCTTTTTTATTAACAGTGATTTTACCAGTTCCTGGAACAAGGCGAACGCGTGCAACAGCGTTTTTACGACGTCCAGTACCTGCATATTGTGCTTGTGACATACTTTATTGTTCCTTTCCTTAGATAAGTCCTGAAATATCAAGAACTTCTGGTTGTTGTGCAGCGTGAGTGTGCTCAGCTCCAACGAATACTTTCAATTTCATACCTTGAGCGCGGCCAAGAGTATTGTGTGGAAGCATACCTTTAACTGATTTCTCGATCAAACGAACTGCATTTTTAGAACGAAGTTCACCAGCAGAGATTTGTTTCAATCCGCCTGGGTGGTTTGAGTGAGTGTAGTAGATCTTATCAGATGCTTTTTTACCAGTCAATTTAACTTTTTCAGCATTGATAACGATTACGAAGTCACCTGTATCAGTGTGTGGTGTGAATGTTGGTTTGTTTTTTCCGCGAAGTACGCTAGCAACAACTGCTGAAAGGCGTCCAAGAGGTACATCAGTTGCGTCAACAACGTACCATTTGCGTTCTACTTGGCCTGGTTTAGCCATGAATGTAGTTTTGTTCATGATTTCTCCTATATGAATGTCGTTTTTGTTTACAGGGCGGATGTTCCGGTCCGCGGGGTATTTGAAAGGTTCCGGGGCCTTACAAATGGGGTAAACAATACCGCCTACTATTGTATCAAAATTCTCAGATAAAAGTCAAGCGGTTGGGAAAATATTTTTTCATTTTTGCCAGATTCGTAGTCTTCTTTCACCCTTCTCCTCAAGCATTGTCTGAAAAGCCTTAGAGACTAAGTAAATGGCACAAGTCAAGAACAACGTAACAACTAGATAATTGATCAAATGACCGTGGTTTCCAACCAATGGTGGTTTTGTCAAAAATCCATAATCTCCACCCGTCATTAGATTAACCACAAATATCACAGCATTAAGGGAAGTTGTGATGACTAGGATTCGTTTGAAATCTAATAAACTGGCATCGTAGTCCTTCAAAAGATAAATCAAGGAATTTCCAAAGAGGGCTAAATGTCCGAAAATAAAGGACAGAATAGCGATGTGGGGGAAGGGATAGGGATCTGGCACTGGATAAACAAAGGCTGCCAATGTCCCAAAGGTTCCAAGCACAGCAAAGTACTGTTTGACTCTAGAGACTCCCGGGGTCAAAAGCACTACAAACATTGCTAAACGGCAATGATAAAAGGGCAGACTTTCTGTCAGAGGCATCTGGTTAACCAAATACCAACCGTAGAGAAGGATTAACTGGGTCGCCTGTAAAATCTGGAAAAATCGTTGACAAACTTTTTTATCACCATAACGATAGGCAAGAAATACAGTCAATGCCAATAAAGTAAATAGACTTCCATACCAAAGAAGATCAAATTGGGGTGGCTCCGTCGGCTGCGTGCTAAATAAAGCATCCCAAACATTCATGTAACTTTCCTCATTTTCATATAAGCAGGCCTCTTACTTATCTCTATAGAGCCTATCTTACATTTATTTCTTATATTTTTGTGTTCCAAAGTAGCTATCGGCCTTAAGATAAAGCAAAGCTTCTAATCAATATATTGTTCCCGCTCACCCTGATAAACCTGCCAAAGAATATCCATTTGTTCCTTAGTTATTCTTTTTTCAGATAAGGGAGGGAGAGCCGAAATGTCAAAAAATCCTAATTCAGCAACTTCTTGATTTTCTTGAAATTGTCCATCTAATAACTGACAGTCAAAGACGAACTTTGCATACTGCTTGTTCTGAAGTTGAAAGCGGTTGGTATCAAAAACTGCCAATAAAGAGCCTACTTCTGCCGAAAATCCTGTTTCTTCCTGAACTTCTTTTCGGATATTTTCCTTGGGAGAATATCCTACCTCACCAAAGCCACCAGGTAATGCCCAAGTATCCTCTCCTTGTCCTCTAACCAAACAAATCTTCTGGTCTTGAACAATCCATGCCCGCACATCCATCAAGGGAGTTGCATAGCTACCTGTTGGTTTTAAAATTGCAGTCAATTCCTCTTGATCGAGCTCTGTTTGATCCTGCAAGATACTTGATAAAATCTGCCGTAAATCCTCATAACGTTCACGGTCAAAAGGATCCTTGGTATAGGTCAGTCCAGTGTCAGTGATAGCCAACATTCTCTGAATAGCTTTAGCGAAATCAGTTGCACTCATTTTCTAAACTTTCTACTAGCTTGGCTAGATTCATAGAGTTCGAACCTTTAAGCAAAATCTGGTCATGTGCACCAAGACTTTCCTTGACCTGCTTAACCATAGCTTCAAACTGGTCTTCCTCAGCTGTTTTCTTGAAGTAGTAAACATGACCAATTGGGAACATTTGACTAGCTAACTGAGCCAAGTCAGCAATGTCTTCACCGTAGAAAATAACAGTATCAAGGACATCTGGTGAAATGCTCAAAATCATCTGATTATGGAGTTGAACAGACTGGTCTCCAAGTTCTTTCATATCTGCCAGAACTGCGAGTTTCTTGCCACCTTCATTGGCTGGAATGGCAGAGAAAGTTTCTAAAATCAACTTCATAGCTGTTGGGTTAGCATTGTAGACATCTGATAGGATATCCGCACCGTTGGCCGCTTTTTTCCACTCGGTACGATTGCGGGTCAATTCTAGGTTTTGGAAGGCTTGACCAATCTGCTCCTCAGTCACTCCTTCTTGCAAAGCAACATAAGAGGCAATCATGGCATTGGTCGCATTGTACTTACCTGTTACTGGCAAGTCGAGAGCCTGCTCCAAGAAATTAGCCTTGAAGGTTAAACTATCCTTACGCTCAATCAATTCTGTAATTTCGAGTTCTGCACCTGGGCCAAAACGAACCACTTTTTGGTCAGCAGGTAGATAATCCTCAACAATGGGATCAACCGGTGCTAACAGTAAGGCCCCCTTCTCCATACCATCAGCGATTTGCAATTTCCCTTTGGCAATCTCTGAACGGTCCTTGAAGAAGGCCAAATGAGCTTCTCCTACCAAGGTCACAATAGCTGTCTTTGGATGAGCTAGTTCAGATAAGAGATGGATGTCTCCTAGGTGATCCTGTCCCATTTCCAAGACTAACTTCTCAGTATCATCTGGCATATGAAGAACCGTGTAGGGAAGGCCAATCTCGTTATTGTAGTTTCCTTGCGTTTTGTAGGTTTTGTAACTTGTAGAAAGCAAATGAGCCAACATATCCTTGGTAGTAGTCTTCCCATTTGAACCTGTAACAGCAAAGACATCGACACCTGTCTTTTGAAGGTAATAGGCCGCAAGTGCTTGAAAGGCTGTCAAGACATCATCTACTAAAATGTAAGGATGACCTTCTACTTCCTTTTCTGACAGGGTTACAACAGCGCCATTTTCAAAAGCTGTCTCTATAAAGTCATGACCATCACGCGCCCCCTTTAGTGGCACAAATAAATCTCCAGGCCCAATCAAACGACTATCAAACTCAGCCTTGACTAGCGGGCTATCCGCATATCCTGTCACATCATTTTTTGCATCGACGGCACGCGCAACTTCGTGAATCGTAAGTTTCATGTTTACTCCTTTAAAAAGGGGCAGGGAGTCTTGCCCCGCCCTTATAGCTGTCTTTACAATAGGTGTGCTTCACGCTTATTAAAGCTTTCCTTAGCAAGATCAACCAAACGCTCAATTAGTTCTGGGTAAGGAAGACCCATATTGTCCCAAAGCAAGGGATACATAGACCATTGGGTGAATCCTGGCATAGTGTTGAGCTCGTTTAGGAAAACTTCTCCCTTATCTGTGTAGAAGAAGTCACAACGTGATAGACCAAGTCCACCAATCGCACGGAAGGCAGTTTCTGCATTTTTACGCATGACTGCTACTACTTCATCACTAATCTTGGCTGGGATATCCATAGTAATCTTGTTATCGATGTATTTTGCTTCGTAGTCATAGAAAGCTACATCTTTGACAACTTCACCAGGAAGCGTGCTCTTGACATCGTAGTTTCCTAAGAGACCAACTTCGATTTCACGTGCATTAACTCCTTGTTCTACCAAGACACGGCTATCGTACTTGAAGGCAAGCTCGAGAGCTTGATGGAGTTCCTCTTTATTTTCAGACTTAGAAATACCGACACTAGAACCCATATTGGATGGTTTGGTAAAGACTGGGTAGGTTAATTTATCCTCAACTTCTGCAATCTTAGAAGTCAAGTCATCCCCTTCAACAATCGCTACGTAAGGGACTTGGGCAATCCCAGCAGATTCCAAGACACGCTTAGTTGTGATTTTATCCATGGCAAGGCTTGAAGATAGGATGTTACAACCGACATAAGGCATTTTCAAGACTTCTAAGAAACCTTGAACAGAACCATCTTCTCCCATAGGTCCATGAAGAACTGGAAAAACAACCGCTCCTTCTTCGTAGATAGCACTTGGAGCAATTTTCTTGTCCCAATCAATCGTTTCATTGGTCATGAGACGTTCATCTTGTCCAGGAGTTTGGGTAAATTCTTGGGTTTTGATGAAATCACCGGACTGGCTGATAAAGAAGGTTTTGACTGCGAAACGATCATAGTTGACCGCACGCATGACACTCTCAGCTGACAATACAGACACTTCACGTTCTGCACTGCGTCCACCATATAATAAAATAATTGTTTGTTTCATATGATTGTCCTGTTTCTACTAGAATACTTGCTCTTTAGTATATCACATTTGTCTCTTTTTTTAAACTTGAATAGCAAAAAAGAGACTGGATTAAAAATAAATCCAGTCTCTTGATTTCTTATATATCGTATCTACTAGTTAATTGCCTGTTCTATATCCTTACAGACTAAAGTTCGGTACGGTTTTCAATAGCTCTTAGGAGTGTTACTTCGTCAGCATATTCGATATCTGCTCCGACTGCTAGGCCTCGTGCCAGGCGAGTAACCTTGATCCCTGCGGGTTTAAGTAGTCGAGAGATATACATGGAAGTTGCTTCACCATCAGCAGTCGCATTGGTGGCCACGATGACCTCAGAAACTTCACTCTCCATGAGGCGAGTCATGAGACTTTTCAGATTGATATCATCGGGACTAATCCCATTCATAGGGGAAATCAAACCGTGTAAAACATGGTAAAGCCCGTGGTATTCCTGGATATTTTCCATGGCAGCGACATCGCGGCTATCCTCCAGAACCAGAATCGTAGACTGATCACGGCTAGAATCCGTACAGATAGAACATGGATCCTCGTCTGTCAAACGTCCACAAATAGAGCAATAAGTCAATTCTCGCTTGGCTGCAAGGAGATTTTTTGCAAATTCATTGACATCGTCATCCGGCATCCCAATGGTATAAAAGGCCAGTCGGGTCGCTGTCTTAATCCCGATACCTGGAAGTTTAGAATAACTGTCAATCAGCTTAGCTATAGGTGTTGGGTAAAGCATGGCTTCCTTTCTAGTTCATTGGATGGTGTTGGTTGTATAGATTGATAATGTCGCGAGCAATTGCTGGCCCAACATTTTTGGTTAAATTGGTATTATGAGGAAAGACTACTGCAACTGCAATTTGAGGATTTTCTGTTGGAGCATAGGCCACGGCATTGGTATTATTAGCTTCTTGACCACCAGCTACATAGCTTTCAGCTGTACCGGTCTTACCACTGATAGAAACAGTGGCGCCATCTAAAAACGCCCGTCCTGTCGTAAGGGGACTAGTTCCATGCGATACTTGGTAAAATCCTTGGTGCAAGATTGCCATATCTGATTCAGAAATATTGACCTTGTTGATTTCCTTGGTATCTATTGCTTGGATTAATTCCCCAAGGCCACCCTTATCATTGTTGTCGTATATTCCCTCGACAATATGTGGAGCTAGACGAACACCATTGTTAGCAATAGTTGCAACGTACTGGGCTAATTGCATCGGTGTGTAGTTATCAAACTGGCCAAAAGCATTAGTTAAATAATTAGCCAAGTCAAATTTTTGGGGGATAAATCCTGTCGATTCATCTGGCAAGTCAATACCTGTAGAAGCACCCAAACCATACTCACTAAAAGTCGCGCGTAGTTTTCCCATGGCAGACTCAAGTTGGTTGGTTTTGACTGTCATATTTGGTTGATAGGTCTGACCCATCATTCCTAGCGCAGTTTGAACCATGTAGGCATTAGATGAATATTCTAGAGCCTCAACGGCTGTAACCGGGAAGGAACCGTAATAAGGGGTATACCACGAATTGATAGGAGCAGAACCTTGGAAAACGATTGGTTGGTCTGTCAAGGTTTGGTTGCCTGACAAGACCCCATTTTCCCAACCGGAACTGATGGTTGCCGCCTTAACGACAGACCCTGGTACAAAAACATTGGTCACTGTCCCTAGTGAGTCTGGTGTCAATTCACCAGTCTCCAGATTATGCTTCATCCCTGACATTGCCAATACAGCACCTGTCTTAGGATTAAGGGCTACTGCATAAACGCCTTCTGAGTATTTAGCACCACCATTTGCAAGTTCAGAATTGAAATAACTCTTCAAGAGGCTATCAACACTATCTTGGAAGGTCAAATCAATGGTTAATTTGATGTTTTTACCCTTGCTACCTTCTTCGATATTCTCTACGCTCTCCATATCTCCGTGCTTGTCCAAATGGATTTCCTTGATCGTCCGTTTACCTTGCAAGACTTCTTCGTATTGTTTTTCAAGGTAAGAAGTCCCGACACGGTCATTAAGCGAGTAACCTTTTTTCAAATACGCATCCACTTCTTCTGCTGGAAGTCCGGATTTTTCACTAGAAACAGTTCCAACAATAGATGAAAGTGAGGTTTCTAAAACCTTTCGATCCCATGAAGTAGAGATAGAAATACCTGGCAATTTCTTAGAAGCAGATGCAATCAGAGCTACCTGCGTATCCGTCAAAGGATCGGTTTGGATATTCCCCGTCGCAAAATTTTCTACTGAATTGAGTTGGCTAAAGAGGTAGATTGCCTTCTTTTCATCATCAGAATAGTTCAGCTGATTCGCTGCAATACTCTCAGCAGCATTATTATAGAGTTCAGATTCAGAAAGTTGATTGCCATCTGAATCATACCGTTTATCTTTTGGAAGAGCTTCGACTGTCTTCTTATAAACTTCGGTATCAGCCAAATAGTAGTCAGCCATTTGACGGTCAGTCAACTCTGGAGAAGTAACTGTTACGTAGTCCAACAATTTTTTAGAAATGTCTTTTAGATCAGCTGCAGTCATCTTGTTGCTTCGTGTGAAGGAAACAACTTGCTTAACGGTATTTTGAACCAAAGGCTTTCCTGCCGCGTCATAGATTTCTCCACGAGCAGAACCCATAGTTACACGAGTTTGACTAGCAGAAGCTAGTTTGTTTTCGTAAAAATCCTTATGAAGAACTTGCATATAAAGCAAACGACCAATAATTGCTAAAAAGAGCAAGATAACGATTGCAAATAACAAATTAAGCCGTGTCGGTATCGAGTGGCTATTGAATTTTCTCATACACATCAATCTCATTTCTAATCAAAATCACACTCTTCATTGTACCATAATTTAGGTAGAAAATTATGGAAAAAGAAAAGACTTTTCCTTTTTGGTCCAAAAAGTATTTTCTATGATATAATAGAGGTAAGCGCTATTTTATTTGTTAGATTTGTCAAAGTAATTTTGGCAAATAGCTATAAAAGGAGTTCCATGAATAAGCAAGATATCTCTACGATTATCGACCTTCACTTTGAAGAAATGACCGATTTAGAGCAAGAAATTGCCCGCTATTTTCTGCAGGCAGATACCATAAATGATGACTTATCCTCTCAACAAGTCACGCAAAAACTTCATATTTCCCAGGCGGCGCTCACTCGTTTTGCCAAGAAGTGTGGTTTTAAGGGCTATCGAGAATTCATCTTCAAATATCAGCAACAAAAAGACACTCTTTCTGCTCCTCAACAGGATATGAATCCTTTGACTCAACGAGTTCTCAGAAGTTATGCAAATGTGCGAGAAATTTCTCAAGGATTGATTGACGATGAGCAGTTGGAACGTGTAGCTCAGATGATTGACCAATCAGAACGCGTGTATTTTTTCGGAACAGGAAGTTCTGGTTTAGTTGCACGTGAGATGAAGCTACGTTTTATGAGATTGGGTGTCGTCTGTGAAGCCTTAACCGATCCAGACGGTTTTGCCTGGACGACTAGTATCATTGATGAAAAATGTTTGGTCTTTGGTTTTTCCCTCTCAGGAACAACACCGTCTATCATAGACAGTTTATTAGATGCCCAGGACATGGGAGCCAAGACGGTTCTATTTACAAGTGCACCGAATAAGGATACTCAAGCATTTACAGAAACCATTTTGGTCGCAAGTCAAAACCAAGCCTCTTATATTCAACGAATTTCTGCTCAGATTCCAATGCTGATTATCATTGATTTACTCTACGCTTATTTCCTAGAGATTGATCGCGAAAGTAAAGAAAAAATCTTTAATAGCTATTGGGAAAATAATAGACTGAATGGTTATCGTAGAAATACAAGAAATAGAAAGCCCTGAAATTGAAAACAATTCAGGGTTTTCTGTTTGGAAGAACGTTATCAATAAAAGAAGGAGTCCACAATGGGACTCCCTTTTTTAGTGTTTCAAAACACGTTCTTTGATTTAGTCTCTGCTAATCCTTCATCTCTTTTTTGAAGAAGAATAGCATCATTCCTGAAACTAGAGTGAGGGCAGGCAAGAGAGCTGAACTGACTTCTTCTCCTGTTGCCGGTAACTGTTTGCTAGCAGAATCTGCTACAGTTCCCTTCGCCTCTAGCTTGTCTTCTCCCATTGGTTGTGGTGCAGGAGTTTCTACATTTGTTGGTGCATCTGATTGAGGTGCATCTTTGTACACTACTGCATAGACACCTAAATGTGGAGCTACAAATTCAAGGGATGAACCTTTTTGTTCAAACTTCACTTCCTGCAATTCTTGATTTGCATTCATAGCATAGACATTGGCTACATCAGACGCCACAGCAACTTGAACAAGGGCTGCACCTTTCAATTGAACAAGTTCTCCTTTCTCATTCTTCAATTGAATTTGATAAGCATCGAAACGGCGACCTTCCAAGACCTGGTTAGCAACCTTATCGACCTCTAGAACAGAACCACCATTGAGGTCCCCTTCTCGAGCAATCAGTTTCAAGTTTGTTGATGAATCTTTCAAGACCTTCAATGTGCTATCAGTTGATGGACTTTCTTCCTTGGTTCCAACTTCGACGATGCGGTCTTGGGCTTCCTCACGTTCAACCTTAAGAACCTTACGGTTGTCACCATCGACTTCTACATAAGTCGTTACTTGTCCGTCTTTTCCTTCAGAAACAACTTGTTCCTTACCTTTAGCTAAATCAGCATTCTCACGGCGAACAGTCTTGAAGGCGATTGGTTCTTTCTCTACTTTTAGATTTGGTAGATTAAAGTCCAAATTCATAACGCCTTCTGTTGGCACAGCAGTTCCTTCTTGCGTACCAACTTCAAGGATGCGATCTTGAGCTTCTTCACGTTCTACTTTGACAACCTTACGATCGCTACCATCAACTTCTACATAGGTCGTTACTTGACCTTCTTTTCCTTCAGAAATGACTTGTTCCTTACCTTTAGGTAGGAGAGAATTTTCACGACGAATCGTATTGAAGGAAATTGGCTCTGTCGTTACTTCAAGGCTTGGTTGAGTTACACTCAATTCTTTAACACCTTCAGTTGGAAGATTTGAGTGTTCCACTTCTTCTTCTGGCTTACTTGGCTCCTCTGGTCTCGCAGGCTCTTCTGGAGCTGGTTCCTCTTTTGGTGTCGCCTGAAGATTGTTGATAGATGCCAAAGCGTCTTGCAAGGCCTTATCTACTGCATCCTGAGTTTTGGCTTCTTCGATAGCAGCTAAGGCTTGTTCTGCTAGTTCAACTAGTTTCTTCTTAGCTTCCTTGTCATCACCCAACTCAGCTGTTTTACTTTTAATGGCTTCGGACAAGCTTGCCATAGCTTTATCGTAGTCAAGCTTAGGCTCTACTGGTTTGCTTGGTTCTTCTGGTTTTGCAGGTTCTTCTGGCTTGCTTGGCTCCTCTGGTTGTGTTGGCTCCTCTGGTTTTGCTGGTTCCTCTGGTTGTGTTGGTTCTTCTGGAGCTGGCTCCTCTTTTGGAGTTGCTTGAAGCTTATTGATGGATACCAACGCGTCTTGCAAGGCTTTTTCAACAGCATCTTGAGTCTTAGCTTCTTGGATAGCCGCAAGAGCTTGTTCTCCAAGTTCAACGAGTTTTTCCTGAGCAGGTACATCATCGGCAAGTTCTGTTGCTTTTTTCTCGATAGCTTCAGTCAAATCTGCAATCGCCTTATGGTAGTCAATCTTAGACTCTTCTGGTTTGCTTGGCTCCTCTGGTTTGGCTGGCTCCTCTGGTTGAGCTGGCTCCTCTTTCGGAGTCGCTTGAAGCTGATTGATAGATGTTAGAGCTGCTTGCAAAGCTTTATCTACTGCATCCTGAGTCTTGGCTGCTTCAATAGCAGTAAGAGCTTGTTCTGACAACTCAACTAGTTTCTTCTTAGCTTCTTTATCGTTTCCGAGTTCCTTGCTCTTGTTTTGAATAGCCTCTGCCAAACTTGCCATAGCCTTGTCGTAGTTTGGTTCTTCTGGTTTTGCAGGTTCTTCTGGAGTTGGCTCTTCTTTTGGTGTCGCTTGAAGACTGTTGATAGATGCTAAAGCTACTTGCAAAGCTTTATCTACTGCATCCTGAGTCTTGGCTGTTTCAATAGCAGTAAGAGCTTGTTCTGACAACTCAACTAGTTTCTTCTTAGCTTCTTTATCGTTTCCGAGTTCCTTGCTCTTGTTTTGAATAGCCTCTGCCAAACTTGCCATAGCCTTGTCGTAGTTTGGTTCTTCTGGTTTTGCAGGTTCTTCTGGAGTTGGCTCCTCTTTCGGAGTCGCCTGAAGACTGTTGATAGATGCCAAAGCTGCTTGCAAGGCCTTATCTACTGCATCCTGAGTCTTAGCTTCTTGGATGGTTGCCAAGGCTTGCTCTGTTAGTGCGACTAGCTTCTTCTTAGCTTCCTTGTCATCACCGAGTTCAGCTGTTTTTCTTTCAATCGCTTCGGTCAGACTTGCCATAGCCTTGTCATAGTTTGGTTCTTCTGGCTGATCTGGTGTTGGCGTATCATCTGCACCGTAATTTCCCTCCTTATCAAGGATCGTTTGCAAAGCTGTTGCTGTTTTCAGAACTTCTTGTGCATCGGCATCACTTGCTGAAAGTTGCTCAGATAATTTGTCCAAGTTTGACTTAAAGGCTTGACGTGCCTCTGGAGTATTCTTCAAGCTTGTCTGGTCAAACTTAACCAACTCATCCTTCCAGCTCTTCATGGCTTGGATTAACTCTGCTTTGGTATAAAGAGCACTATCTTCACCATGAGTGATGAACTGGTCAACTTGGATACCAATATTTCTAGAGGTATCATTTAGTTTTGGATCCAATTGCAAGGTCACAGCATGCCAACCTTCTTCTAGCCCAGTCAAACGAACGAGAGTCTGATCGCCTTGACGTGTAGTAGCTGTACCACTGAAGTATTTCTTACCATTGTATTCAGACGCATTCCCTAAGCCATCTTGATACTCAAGTTCTTTACCATCTAGAGTAACCTTGTAGATACCATGCCCAGGATCAACAAAACCTTTGATTTCAAGACCTGTTCCGTAGAAGTAGGCTGTTACACTAGCATTTTTCTTTTGCTCGTCATTCAATCGACCGAATGATGCCCAAGACTCAGTGTTTTGGTATTTACCTGAAGAATTGGTTTCATGGTTCCAACCTGGGCTATAGTCAAGCTGAGTTGCTTGATCGTCATAGATTGTCTGGTCTTTTTGGAGTAATTCTGCCTTCATCACTCGAATCGTAGCTTCTGAAGCAAAACCAAGAAGGGCATTGTCAGAAACGCTAGTCATTTTCACTTTGAAGTCAAAGATTGAATCAGCTTGCTCTGTAAAGTCGATTGTTGGAATCGTGATTGTTTTCTCAGTTTCACCGTCTTGGAAAGTCAGGTCAGCGGTTGTATCCTTGTAAACTTTACCGTGAACCCCTGTTCCTGGCTCTGTTACAACATGAACTGTTGCAGCTCCTTTGCTACCACCAACACGTTTGATAGTTACAGTAACTGGTTGGCCTTTTTGAACTTCATAGGTTGTTTCTTTCAACTCAAACATACCTTTACCAGCATTATTGAGCGTGTAGATACCTTCAGTTGCAATAGCTTTGCCAGTTTTGTTAACGAGTTTGATGGTATGTTCACCTGGAGCCAAATCATCTGTTTCATAAACCATCTGGCTACGTTTACGAGATGCATTATTGGTTTGCACGTCTGCAACCTTCTGACCATCTACGTAAACTGACATTTCACCGTGGTTTGGATCCACTGTAGATACTACATATGCTTTTGTTCCAGTGAAACGGTAGGTGACGCTAGCATCTTTTTGGTTTGTCCACATAGATGTTCCGCGGATACCTTCAGATTCGTCATACCAAGTTGTATTTTCTTTATCAGCTGTTGTATTTGAATGGTAATCCAATCCTAGAGGGTAGCCGTCTGTTTTCTCAATACTGCTTGGTGTCTTATAAACAGAGAAGTTTGTCAAAATAGGTGTCGCTTGTGCACCAGTAATGGTCACGCGAATCTTTTGTGCTTCTACTGGTTGACCTTGGATAAGGCGACGATAACCAACAGTTGACCCTTCCCCGTATGGTACCCAACGTCCATTGAGCTCAACTTCAACCTTGAAGCCAGAGATACGTTGACCTTTAGCGATATCTTCTTTGAGTTCGACTACGTCAAAGCGTCTCTTTTGACCAAGATCGACAGTAAATTCACCCGTTTTAGCATCATTTGCTGGTGCCCAGCTGGTATCATCCTTACCATCTGTTAGGTGGCTTGCTTGATACAAGTGATTCTTACGAGTAGAGCTTGCAGTAACTGTTGCACCCTTAGCGAAATCAGTCGCATACATTTGATCCAAGGTTGCTCGGAATTCTTTCAAGCGGGCGACATCTGCATCTGCGAATCTACCTTCTTTATTTGGTGGAATATTGAGTAGAAGTGGCGTTCCACGACCAACAGACTTGAAGTAAATATCCATCAAATCTTTGATTGATTTTGGTTGTTGATTATCATGGTAGAACCAACCTGAACGGATAGAAACGTCTGCTTCACCGACTGAGTACATATCTCCTTCTGGATCCCCATGATTGAGATAATCATTCTTCACATCGTCGGTGATTTTAGCTTTCTTGACTTTATGCCAAACTGGATCTCCAGCGATTCCACGTTCATTACCAATCCAACGGACGCTTGTCGGTTGAGCAGAGAAGATAGCGATATCCCCTTCAGCTTTCTTGATGTACTCGAACCACTTGTCAAAGGTATAGGTTACTTTTTGAGCTCCGCTACCACGCGCACCGTCCATCCATACTTCGATGAATTTACCATTATTTCCGTATTTAGGATTGCCAAGGATTTCCTTGAGTTGGTTAAGGTAGTATTCGTTGTACTCTTTTTCAGTATTCACGTGATAGTTTGGATTATTTGCATCCCATGGTGATAGGTACACACCCATATTCATGTCATACTTAGTTGCTGATTTTGAGATTTCTTCAAGAAGGTCACCCTTACCATTTTTCCATGGACTAGCAGCTACGGTATGTTTTGTATATTGAGAAGGATAGATGACAAATCCGTCATGGTGTTTCACAACCATGATTGTTCGTTTGAATCCAGCGTCCTTCAATGTCTTAATCCACTGGTCTGTATCAAGGTTCGTCGGGTTAAAGTTTTGAGGATTTTCTCTACCGTTCCCCCACTCAGAGTTAGTATAGGTATTCATACCATAGTGGATGAAGGCAGCTAATTCTTCCTTGTGATAATCCAATTGAGCCTTGCTAGGCAGTGGACCGTAAGCAGCAATTTCTGTTTCTTCATCTTTTGGATCAGCTACTGGAGTTACAGGAGTCGCTGGTTTTGGATCTTCAATCTTTTCGTATTCAAAAATAACTTCATTCACCCCTTTATGCTTGATAGTCGCTTCTTGGCTCGCATTTACTGGACGATAGCCTTCAATTTCTTTGGCTTGGAATCTATGAACAAAGGAAACATCGTATTCCTTACCTTCATTATTGTCCACATCTGCAGTTGCCAACTCTTTATCAGAGTCTTTCAAGCGATAGTGAACTTCAAAAGAACCTTTATTCACTTTATAAACCACCTTGATGACACGAGTCCCTGCAGGAGTCTTGCTTACAACACTATGATCCTCATCCCAAGGGTCTTTCAGTTGTTTATTGACTGGAGAATCTCCAATTGAAACGATCTCATATTTTTCTTTATTCTTCTTGTAGAAATCTGTTTTTTCAATTTCCGATTTGTAGTTATAATTGAATTGTGCTCCAACTTCTGCCCTGTCTACAAACGTATCGTTTTCTTTGACTAGGTTATCATTTTGGTCCACATGTTCGATAACTACTCGGCCATAATCAACGCCTTCAACTAAGGTTGCTAGACCACTGTTGTCAAAGGCATACTTGTTTCCGCCAATGACAGCTGTTGTATTTCTGAGCAATTGTCCCTTCGAATCAAAGTAATAGCGATTATCGTTATCACCTTGGTACCAGCCTTCTTTGACACCGTACTTGTCAATGATTTCTTTGACCCATGCCAGTTGTTCTGGAGACAAGACAAGACCTCCACCGAAGCGGTCTTTTTCAGCAATGTTCATATTGTCAACAGTCCCACGTTGGTGGATTCCGATAACTTTGCCATCCCCATTGATGATACCACCACCAGAAAGACCTGATACAGAAGTCAAACGATAAGTAACTCCAACAGTTCCCTTATCATCATATTTTTCAGTACCTTTAACAACACCGTCAGCCTTATACAATTGGCCAGGTACAATTGGTTCCTTCAATTCTGGTGAGCTTGAGTCTGTAGGATAGCCAATCGTACTAACAGGTTCCCCTGCTTTATACTCTCGATACTCTGCTAAAGGAGTAAAGGTTGCAGCCTTATTTGGGCTTGCAATCTGAAGTGGAATAGGGGCTACAACCAAGGCTAGGTCATTCTTGTAACCTTCACCAAACTTTTCTTTATTCCAAAAATGAATATCTTTTTCCTTAAACAAAATATCCTTTCCTGAAGTTGGTAAAGATCTTTCTTTTGGAGTATTAGAGCCGACATTGTAGTAGAACTTAGCGGTATCACCACCTAAGATATGACCAGCATTGGTTTCGGCATCCTTCTTCAAGAAATTATGAGCCACTGTCAACATGATATTTGGAGCTACAAAGATACCAGAACCTGAATTGAGGTAACGCTGAGTTCCACCGTCTGCTAGAGGTGAGCTGAAAATTGTGTAAATCATGGTAGCTGATGTAGCAGGTTGACCCTCATAATTGATATGCTTAAGGTCTTGACCACCATTGATAATAGCTCTATTATCTTTCTCAACTTCAGTTGCATTTGATTCTTCAGCTTTTAAAATACTCTTCGTTTCTACTTTGGGGCTATCCTTTTCTGATACAATAGCTGAAGTATCCAATTTTTTCACTGGTGTATCAGGATAAGCACGGTCAGGAATCTCTGCCGGAAGTAAATCGCCAGCTTCTTCAGTAGTTTTAGTTTCTTCTGTTGCTTTTTCTGTAGCAGGAGCTACTTGTTCAGCTACATCTTCTTTAACAGGAGTCGCTACTTCTTTAGTTTCCTTAACTGTCTCTACTTTTTCTTTATCAACATCGATTACTTCTTTTGCTTGACCTTCCACTTCTAGTTTTGGCTCTGTCACAACTTCGTTAGCAGCAACATTTCCAGATGCAAAAAAAGCTAGTCCAACTGCCACAGAGGCTACACCAACCGTTAGTTTCCGAATACTGAATATTCGACTTCTTTCAAAAAAATACCGTTTCATCAAATTCTCCTAATGAACAAAAGCAGTCAGCTACTGCAAGAGCCCAGTTTCTCTGGTGACAATTTTATTTCTCAGTACCTACTTTAAAACTCTTCTTCCTCCCACTCTTATCTTCTGTTTAAATTCATTTAGAAATCGCTTACATTTTTTCTGAATAAAAAAATGACTTGATTTTACAAACGCTTTTTCGAGATTTCTCAGTATAATAAATATACTATATTATCTCAAGAAATGCAAGGGCTTCCAAAATTTTATTAAAGTTTTACCTGAACTTTTTCCTATTAAAAAACCTAAATTGGCAAAGCCAATTTAGGATTGTTTGGTTCTAAAATGATAGTAGGCACCGAGCATACCGGCAGTATTCTGATGGTGGGCAAATTCAAGTTGTGTCTTGTCTCCCAAGCTTGGAACGAGAGCATCTTTCAAAGCCTTACGAATCTTAGGTTTTAAAATTGCTTCTTGTCCCATGATGCCACCGCCAAGGATGACGACTTCTGGATTAACCACATAACAAATATTTGCTAAACCTTTACCAAGATAATCTACCATACGGTCAATTCCCTCCATACAGAGTTTATTGCCTTCGGTAGCTTCTTTGAAAATTCTACGACCATTCCAATGTTCTACATCTTCACCATGAGCATCAGCTACATACTTCACCAAGGCAGTTGTAGATGCTAAATCTTGGAAGGCTCCATCCTGCATATGCATATAGCCAACTTCACAGGCTGAATTGCTGAAACCATGGAAAATCTGACCATCAATGATTAAACAACCACCAATACCTGTCCCAATGGTTAAGCATAGTGTTATGCCCGCACCATCTCCTGATCCAGATACCGCTTCTGCTAGCCCTGCACAGTTGACATCATTTTCAATCTCACAAGGGACTTGAAAACTTTCTTCAATTTCTTTCTTAAATTGAGTTCCAGCATAGTTCGGAATTTGTGGACCAGCATAGAAAATCTCTCCCTTATCAGGATCAACCATTCCCGCTGAGGAAATAGCCACACCTGCTACTGGACCTTTTTCGAGATAGCTAGCTACAATGTCTTTTGTTTTTTGTAAAATGTGTGGACCACCCTTATGTGCCTCAGTTGCTACTTCGTGAGACTCTACCAGTTGTCCATCTTGGTCAATCAAACCATATTTGATATTAGTTCCACCAATATCAATTGCAACGTAATTAGTCATAAAGCCTCCTATTGATTAGAGGAAACGCTCCTTAGTTTCACGAATCAATTGAGCAGCTGCTTCAACAACTGGACGATCTTCTTCGGTCACTGGTGTAAGTGGAGAACGAACTGATCCGATATTAAGCCCTTCATTGATTTTCAAGACTTCTTTGATAACACCGTACATGTTTCCATGTGCAGCAGTCAATTTACCAATGATAGCATTGATTGCATATTGCAATTCACGCGCTGTTTCTAGGTCTTTATCTGCAATCAATTGGTTGAGTTTCAAGAAGAGTTCTGGCATAGCACCATAAGTACCACCGATACCAGCTTTAGCACCCATGAGACGTCCACCGAGGAATTGTTCGTCTGGACCATTAAAGACGATATGATCTTCGCCACCAAGGCTAACGAATGTTTGAATATCTTGAACTGGCATTGAAGAGTTTTTAACACCGATCACACGTGGGTTTTTCAACATTTCTGTGTAAAGACTTGGAGTCAAAGCAACACCAGCCAATTGAGGAATGTTATAGATGACATAGTCTGTATTTGGTGCAGCAGCACTGATGTCATTCCAGTATTTGGCTACTGAGTACTCAGGTAAGCGGAAGTAAATTGGTGGGATTGTTGCAATAGCATCTACTCCCAAGCTTTCAGCATGGCGAGCCAGTTCAATACTATCTTTGGTATTATTACAAGCTACGTGAGCAATGATCGTTAATTTACCTTTGGCAACTGCCATAACTTCTTCTAAGATCAATTTACGGTCTTCTACACTTTGGTAGATACACTCACCTGAAGAACCATTAACGTAAAGTCCTTGAACACCTTTATCAATAAAGTATTGAACTAAAGCACGAGTACGTTCTGGGCTTACTTCACCCGCATCATCATAACATGCGTAGAAGGCAGGAATGACACCTTCATATTTTTTTAAATCTGACATAGATTTCTCCTAAAATTTCTTATTTTCTGCACCGGGCAGATGATTATTTACTATTTTAGTATACACCTTGTAAAAAGCGCTTTCAATACATCCAAGCCACTTAGATTTTAATTTCTATACATCTCCCGAAGCTTTTCTTGTTTGAAAGTAGTTTCATATTGTTTTCAATTCTCTTGATATTTAGCAAACAATTTTTCCATTAATCCTGCTTGGCAAAAGGCAAGAAGACCAAAGCCAAAGAGTAGAAATGCCGAACCACCAAGTACTAGAGTAAAGCCTGATAGATAGAGAAGCATGATGATTAAGAAAATAATCGCAAGCATCAAGAAGAACCAAACAAAGTTAAAGCTGACCAAGAGCAAGCCCTTTTGAAGAACTTCTTTCCAAGTCAAGTCATAGCGTGCCGCAATCGGATAGCTAGCCAACATAACTAGGGTTAAAAATATCAGAATTCCCAAGCAAATAGCTTTAATGAGCTGAAAGGCAACACCAGTTTGACTCCAGAATAGTGATAAGTCAATTACACTAATCAAAAAGATTCCTAGTTCCAGCAAACCTAACTGAAAACCTAATTTCAAATTTTGCTTAAAGGCTCTAATATAGATTTTGAAAACAGGAATACGACGGCTGCGCTTCACTTCAAAGATTGTCTGATAGAGACTGATTTTAGCTACTCCAATAGTCACAATAGGCAAACAAGACACAACAAAGAGTAGGTTAACCGTCACAATATCTAAAACCTTCTCGCAAAAACGCATAAGAAAATTATCCGTATCGAAAGCCGCTTTTATCAATCCAGATCCTTTATGTGCCATTGTTTGCTCCTCCTAACTGACTAATCGATTAAAATTTTAAATAAATATTTGCGAACTGTATCTTCCATACCTGCATAACCATTAGGCTGATGAGGTTCTCCTGGGAAAAAGACTGCAAAATTGTGATATCCCAACAAAAGTGGGTATTGTTCGTGACAATGAACAAAGCCAATATCGCTAGCTTCATCAAAGGCTACAGCCTCATCTTTGATACGAGAACCGTAACTAGAATACTCATGTCCTTCAACTAACAAATGTAAGTCTGCATAGTTTTTATGATGCTCAAAGCGATCATTTTCTTCTTTATTGAGAACATTTTCCTGTACAACTAAGAAGACCTTATCTCCATCAATATCGTATTTACCCAATTCAAAAGTATCTTTACGATGCTCATAGAGATAATCAATAGCCTTATCCAGATTTGGATGGATTCCCTTGTAAAAGCTAATGTTTTTTAAATCATCAAAAATCATAGTAATTTCCTTTACTTGATTGTTATCTTCAGACACAAAATGTCTAGCCAGTAAGTTTATAAGTGTCTAACAAAACTTCATGAAGTAACCAACTTCTCTCCATTTTGTAGACACTTATATATCCTGTATTCTCTTAGTCTATCAACTATACTTCTGCATACTGATAAACAGATTGTACTATATTCAATTTTCGCAGAGTATTAACCTTTAACGGCTCCCATAGTAATACCTTGAGTGAAGGATTTTTGGAAGACAAGGAAGACTGTTACGATTGGCACCGCTGCAAGAGCAGCCCCTGCCATAATTAAACCATAGTTGGTTGCCATCTCAGCCTGCATAGTCGCAACCCCGAGTGAGATGGTCAAGTTGTTACGAGATGTCAACATAACCAACTGCATAAAGTAGTCATTCCATGTATTGATGAAGGTAAAGATTGCAAGAGCTGCAAATCCTGGCTTCACGATTGGGAAGGCTACGCTCCAGAAAGTACGAATCTCACCACATCCATCAATCTTAGCAGATTCGAGCAATTCTGTTGGAATGTTTTCACTGAACTGTTTCATGAGGAAGACCCCAAATGGCCATCCGATCAAAGGCAAGATAACCGCCCAAAGAGTGTCATGGATTCCCATGAAGTTGACGATACGTACCAATGGTACAAGGACAACTTGTTTTGGAAGAGCCATGGCAGCGATAAAGATAGCGAATAGAATGCGTTGTCCATAGAAACGTTTCTTAGCCAATACATAACCAGCTAGGGATGAAGTGGCACAAACCAAGAACATAGTTACCAATGAAATGAAGACTGAGTTCCACATCCATTGTAAGGCTGGGTTTTGCACCATCAATTGTTGGAAGTTCTCCATAGTTGGAGCTTTCGGGAACCATTGTGGTGGAATCATAATGGTATCCGGTTGTGATTTGAATGCACCTGTCAAAATCCAGTAGAATGGAAAGATAAACAGTACAGTCAATAAAAGCAAGAAGATGGTTGAAATAACAGTGAAGGCTGTTAAAGGTTTCTTTTGTGTAGATTGCATAGCTGTCTCCTTTCTATTAATATTCTACGTCGTTTCCAAGTACTTTAAATTGAACAAAGCTGACGATAGCGATCATAACTGCCAAGAATACACCAATAGTATTGGCATAGCCATACTCAGTCAATTGGAAGGCTTTTTCGTAAAGGTAGTACATGAGAGTACTTGTTGAGTAGTTTGGACCACCGGAAGTCAAAAGCTGAATCAAAGCGAAACACTGGAATGAGTTGATTGTTGTAATGATTGCAATATAAAGAGTTGTTGGAAGGAGGCTTGGCCATTTAATCTTCCAGAAAACTTGTAACTCAGTTGCTCCGTCGACACGCGCCGCTTCTACAAGTGAGTTATCAATATTACCCATTGCAGCGATGTAAAGGATGATTGGTTGACCAACTGATGTTGTCAAAAGAATAATCATAATCGCCATCAAAGCCCAGTTTTTATCTCCTAACCAAGAAATGTTTTGGCTAATGATATGGCTTGACTTAAGCACGAAGTTCAAAATACCTGATAGAGGATCGTAGATCCATTTCCATACTACTGTTACGGCAACACTACCTGTTACTACAGGGAGGAAGAAGACGAAACGATAGAAGGATCTAGCAACGGCATTTTGTTGGTAAGTTTGTGATGCCACAAATAGTGAGAAAAGTACAACGACTGGTACAGATCCGATAACTAAGATTACGGTATTAATCAAAGATTTTGTAAAGACAGGGTCTTTAAACATGCGGATATAGTTGTCAAGTCCCACAAACTCAAAGCTAGTCATCGAGTAGTTAAAGAAACTAGTGATGAATCCCATGATCATTGGAGCTAGGACGAAGACGGTAAAGAAAATTAATACTGGTGCTAAGAAAGCATAAGAAACAATTGTTTCTCTCATGCGAATTTTATTGACTTTCACAGTTGGCACCTCACTTTCAAATAGTTTTTGTTTTTCGACTGTCATCTGACATTGATCTAAAATCAGAATGAAATTCTTTTAAAGATTTGCCAATGTAAGAACTTCATTTTAATTTTGACCTGTCAGTTCCTTACATTTTTTAAATAAAACTCCCCCTTTTCGTACACAGTTATGCACAGGGAAAAGGGGGGATTTTACTTTTTATTTAGGGCTTATTGTTTAGCTGCTTTTTTGATTGTTTCATTCGCTTTTTCAGTGAATGTCTTCAAAGCTGGAGCAGGTTCTTCGTCACCATTAGATACTGATTGCAACATTGGGAACCAAAGTGTTCTCATTTCAGCAAATCCGTCAATTGTGTTGTAGTATGGAGCGTAGTATTGAGTCCAACCACTGATTGTTTCCATACGTTTGTCATCGTAAAGTTTACCAAATGAAGTACGAACTGGGAATGCTCCTGTGCGAACTACGTCTTTAGGACCCCACTCTTTATCATCACATATGAATTGGATGAATTTCTTAGCTGCAGCAATTTTCTTTTCATCCTTGTTGTTAAATACTGCAAATCCGTTTACAAGGTATTCAAGAGATGGTTTGCCTGAGTCAGATGGGAATGGTACTTCAACCACTTCAACTTTACTTGCTTCCAACAATTTAGCTTGGATACCGTTTTGAGCTGGAGCCCAAAGGAGTGTGTATGATGTTTGACCGTTTGCAAAGTTTTGGATGTCTGCTCCACCGTCATATTGTGAACCGTTGTTCAACAAACCTTCTTTAATCCAGCTTGATGCTTTTTCAAGACCTTTGACAAATTTAGGGTCGTCAGTTGTGTATTTAGTAACTTCTTTGTCTGTTACAGAACCACTGTAAAGGTTAGCGATGAAGGCACGTGTTCCTTGGTCTCCCCCTTGACCTGAACTGAACAATGAACCTGGAGTGTATCCTTTATCTTTAAGTGCTTTCAAGACTTTTTCGAAATCATCTGTTGTCCAACCTTCTTTAACAAGGTTAGCAACTCCTGCATCTTCCAACATTTTCTTGTTCATAGCCATGTAGAATGGTGCTGAACTGATTGGATACATGTAAGCTTTATCGCCAGCTTTACTTGCTTGGATGATATTTTCGTTGTTAACATCTTTCACAAATTCGTCTGTGAAGAGATCGTTCAACTCAGCTAATTTACCATTTTTACCGTAATTGATGATACGACCTGGTGCGTCAAAGAGTACATCTGGAGCAGTTCCAGCTTCGATAGCAGTAGTGATTTTTTCAGGACCAGATTTGAAGTCGATTGTTTCTAATTTAACTTTGATATCTGGATTTGCTTTTTCGAAAGCTTCGATGATAGATTTTTCATAAGTACCTACACCGTCACCAGATTTTTCTTGAGTGAAGACTGGGAAAGCCCACCAAGTGATTTCAGTTTTCCCTGAATCCGCTGCAGCGTCTTTTTTAGCGTCTGATTTGCCACAAGCAGCAAGAGAAAGAACGGCAGCACCCGCAAGTACTGTACAAGCTAGTTTTCTAAATTTCATTAGTATTCTCCTAAATGATGATAAGCGTATCCGAAACGGATAGTGAGCATTGACAACTTTGTATACGTTTACATTTTATTTTACGAATCAACCACTCTCCTCGTGTTTTAATTGTCTTATTTGAGACCCGCAACAAATCGTTCCGTAATCTCTTTTGGTCTAGTAATAGCTCCACCGACTACAATGCCTCGCACTCCGTAACCTAGGATTTGCTTAGCCTGTTCTGGTGTATGAATTTTTCCTTCTGCGATGACGTCTACACCTGCATCGCAGAGTTTCTTGATGAGTTCAAAATCTGGACCATCCACTTTTGGACTATAAGATGTGTAGCCTGACAAGGTTGTTCCGACAAAATCGATTCCCGCCTCAACTGCTGTTAGTCCTTCTTCAAAGGTACTTGTGTCAGCCATCAAGAGTTGGTTTGGATATTTTTCTTTGATTTGACGGATAAATTCTTGAATCTCTAGGCCATCATGGCGTTCTCTCTTGGTACAATCTAGAGCGATTACCTCAATATCTAGAGCTGCTAGTTCATCAACTTCTTTCATAGTAGCTGTGATGAATGGTTCCTGTGGTGGATAATCACGTTTGATAATTCCGATAATCGGAAGATTTGTGACCTCTTTGATTTCCTTAATATCCCGAACACTATTTGCTCGGATACCGACTGCTCCACCTTGCTCAGCCGCTTTGACTAGCAAGGGCATTACACCTCCCGCTTCTGTATAAAGCGGTTCGTGAGGAAGTGCCTGACAAGAAACGATGATTCCATCTTTAATCTGCTCAATCAAGGCTTCTTTACTGATCTGTGGCATCCACTTTCCTCCTTTTCTTTTTTCTTATGAGCCTATTATATATCATTTTTAAAGCGCTTTCAAGAACTTGTACTAGAATAGATTGAAGTTTCAAAACAATTTTATGAAACAGAATCTCCTGAAAGTAGTTTCAGGGAAAAATACACGACTTTGAATCGCCTTCCATCCGCTTATTTCCACTAGAATCTTCGCTTTCTACAAATAAAGAGCCTGTAACGAATAAACGTTACAGACCCTTCTAATATAAGTCTAAGTCTTTTTTATGGAGACTTTTTAGATTCAACGTTGCCATTAATCTTCTTTTTTCTTAGCCATTCCAAACAAACCGAGGAGCATTCCAACCATTCCTACAGATACTAGAGGAGTTGAAACCTCACTTCCTGTTGCAGGGAGGGTTGGTTGTTGTGGTTGAGATGCTGGAGCTTGATATGTCTTGTCTTGATGTGCTACTAAAGTGACAAGCGGTTTTTCTTCAACCTTATATTCCGGAAGTTCGTTTTTGGCTGCTTCGGCTGCATTTACTCCGCCTGTGAATTCTGGAAGTTCATGCTTAAGGGCTTGAACTGCATTTGCTCCACCTGCAAATTCTGGAAGCTCATTTTTGAGCGCTTCAACTGCGTTTACTCCGCCTGTGAATTCTGGAAGCTCATGAACTGCAGCTTCGACTGCATTGACACCACCTTCGAATCCTGGGACTACTACTGTTGGTGCCGGCTCGTCGCCCACTGTTCCAATAGCTTCTGTATACTCAGGTGCCTCTGTTACAGGCGCTTCCTCACCATTCACGCCACCTGTGGATTCCGGAACCTCTATTGTTGGTGCTGTTTCCTCACCTGCTGTTCCAATAGCTTCTGTATACTCAGGTTCCTCTGTTACAGCCGCTTCCTCACCATTCACGCCACCTTCGAATTCTGGAACCTCCACTGTTGGTGCTGCTTCGTCACCTACTGTTCCAATAGCTTCAGTGTACTCAGGAAGTTCTGTTACAGCTGCTTCTTCGCCATTTACGCCACCTGTGGATTCCGGAATTTCTACTATTGGTGCTGGCTCGTCCCCCACTGTTCCAATGGCTTCTGTATACTCAGGCGCCTCTGTTACAGCTGCTTCTTCGCCATTTAAACCACCTTCGAATTCTGGGACTTCATGTACTGCTGGTTCCCCTTTTGAGGTTTCCACTGGAATATATTCTGGAACTTCATGTACTGCCACTTCGTCACCATTGACGCCTCCTGTGAACTCTGGAACTTCATGAATGGCAGGTTCTTTACCATTAATTCCACCAGGGATTCCTGCATCTTCAAGGCTAACTGGCAAATTATGCATGCTCTCAATCGCACCATCAGCTAATTCTGTAACTTCTTGACCAATATCTTCTTTTTTGACAACAAACAACAGTGTTTTTGTATCGTACTGAGTTAAGAAGGTTGCTAGATTTCCATTCGCTAATTTAAGAACAGGAGCTTGGTTTACCAAGACTTCTGAATCAAATTCTAGTGCAACAATATTGTTACCCATATCTACTGCACTTTTTACTTTTGCTTTAGTTGGTGCAACCATATCTTTGCTCAAGAAATCCCAGTTGAATTTCTTATAAGATAGAGTATATTCATTTTGATTAGCATCTGCATGTTCATAAAGTAAGCCAAATTCACCATTCCCAAGATCTTGCAATGAGTTATAGGCAAATTTACCACTTTGAATTGGATTGTGTTTTAGCCAAGTTAATTCTCCGTTAGCTTCCACACGTGCCAAGTGTACCAAACCGTTGTAACGTCCTGGTCCACCTGCGTTACTGAGGACGATATATTCCTTACCATCTTGTACAGTATGAATAGCTGACATTTGAACATAGACATCTTTGACATCTGAATAGCGTTTTACATCTTTTTCCCAGGTCGCTCCGCCATCTTTACTTGTTGCAACCTGCAAATCTCCTGTCAATCCACGCATGAAGAGTTTGAGGTCTCCGTTGTTCAACTGAACAACAGTTGACTCAGTATTTTGAGCACCTGGATTATTCATTGTTGAAGAGTGAATTGTTTGGTTACCTACTGGACGGTTATCATTGACTGCTTCACCTGCTTGCCAAGTTTCACCATGGTCATCAGAGTAAATGACGCGTGAAGACTGAGAACCACTCAAGTAAGATACGTTATTTGTAGTATAGACTGGAATAACCAGGCGACCTTTGTGTGGTCCTGAATGTAAGGCAATCCCTGTACCAGGCCCTGTTCCTAAGAAGTGCATCCAGTCCTTACGAATACCGTATGTAATATCTTTTGGTGCAGACCAAGTTTTTCCATCGTCATCACTATAAGACATCCAGAGATAGTTGGTGTTTGAAACTCTAAAGATATTCTTGTCACTGTATTCGAAATAGACATTGCCAATTAGTTCTTCACCCTTGTATAGATCACCCTTATCGCTATAAGCTGGTTGTTTAGGATCAACTACAACACGGTATTCTGTTTTTCTATTTTCAGGGTCAAAAACTTCACCATTTTCACGGATAGTATAACGTCCCGCATCACCTTGTTTGTACAAGACTTGGTAAACCTTATCACCGATTTGCTCATAGGCTTGTGGTGCTTTCCCTGGTAGAGAGAATACTGCCTTCCCTTCGAGGAACATATCATAAATTGAGAAGATTCTCTTGGTTTTCGGATCTTGGACTAAAGCCATGTCAATATTAACTGGTGATGGCCATTCTGGATTTTTAGCTTTCTCATTGTCACGAGGATTAGAGATGGTAATTCTATCTCCCCATGTCTTCCCATTGTCATCACTACGACGAACAACCATACCAATATCACCCCAGTCAGAGTGATGCAAGCGTCTTTCATCCGTTCCAGCAATCAAGGTTCCTTTATCAGTTTTAAGAAGGGCTGGAATACGGTAACTTGCAATACCATCTTTATTTGGTTTGCGGTTCACACCACCTTCGAATACATCTAACTTTTCAGTAACTTTTGCACCTTCAGGAAGTTTCTTCTCCAACTCTCCTCTTTCAAAAAGTTGGCTACGTTTTTTAACTTCTTCTGGAGAAAGGGCACGATCATAAACAGTTAGATTACGGACTTTAAGATTAGCGCCCCAGAAGTTTTTTCCTGTACGTTTTGTTGTACCAATTTGTACGTGGTTGACATCTGGCATGTCTTGGATGAAGCGACCAGACTGAGGACTTGTGCGCGACAAGACACCATTTACATAGACGCGAACCTGACCATTTGGTTGGTCAGCATTTGGTCTTTCAACTGTAAAGGTTACAGAGTTCCACTCACCTGGCTTAATTTTCAAAGGAGCAGTTTTATAATCACCATAGAATTGGTTTCCATTTGCATCACGACCTTCAACGATAGCTGTGTTATCAAGGATGGCCATGGTGAAGTACTCATTTACTTTGGTATCACTAGAAACTGAGAAGAGGTTGTAAAAACGTGGAGCAGATGCATCTGGCTTAAACTCCATATGAACGGTAGCATTCTGAAGTTTTTTCAGTTTATCAAGTTCATCATTCAAATCAACTCGTTGACCATTTGTTGAGTTGGTCTCTACATCTTCTTTTTCAACAACAGCATTAGCATTTTCTAATTCTCTTGCGTAGAAGTCACGTGGGACGCTACCAACTTCCTCATTCTCAGTTTCAGCTGCTGGAGTCTCTGCTGGAGTTTCAGTTTCTGTCGGTTTTTCAGAACCTGGGTTTGCTTTCAGCTCTTCACGGTTTACTTCAGTTCCTTTATCCGTCGCTTTTGCCAACTTATCAGCAAGTTCCTTATCAAGGTTAGCTAGATTTCCTGATTCTACTTCTTTTGGCAATTCTGGCAAAGCTTGTCCAGCTGTTTCACCACTGGTTGCTGGAGCTTCTTGAGCTAAAACTGGTGAAGCACCAAAAACAACTGCCCCAATGACTACTGATGCAGCTCCTACTGTAAATTTTCTAATCCCAAAACGTTGTTTCCGTTCAAAATCTCTCTGTGTCATATATTTCCTTCCATTTTCCACAAAAATAAAGCGCTTTCTTTTTTGCTTAAAAATTTTTGCCCCTAGGGCTTTGAGCAAGAAAGAAACTGTATTGTTGATGGGTTTTTCCCATTCTTTTCATCTGAATTTCTGTTGCATTTTTCTACTTTATATCTTAAAGCAAGCAACAATTTTACTCCTTTCAAATTGATACTACACTTATTATATAATAAATATTCCAAGTTTTAGCCTTAGTAATCTATAATAGAATTTACTTTCAGATATATTTCTATGTTTCAAACTTTTTGAAACTACTTTCTTTACTCCTCAACAAAGAAAGCCCTGTTTTAGCAGGGCTCTTTTTCATTTTTTTAATGACCTACATAAGTAAAGGGAATCTCACTACCACACAACCAGTTGTAAACCTGGTCATTGACATGGACATTCATAGCTTCGTGGGCATATTCTGGCATGAGACGATAGCTCTTTTCACAAGTCAAACGATTGTAGATGGCAAATTGAGTGATTGGGTAGCAGACATCGTCATCAAGTCCTGTAATCATTCTCACCTCACCTTTAATACGATGGGCAAGATTTTTCACATCGATATAGCCAAGTGTCTCCATGATTTGCTCTTCTGTCTCATGGAATGGATCATGGAACTTAAAGTAGCGGAAGAGTTCATCATAGGCTTCACTGGTATTTCCAATCTCTAGCACGCGTCTAAAATCTGACAAGAATGGGTAGATAGCAACTGTTCGCTTGATACGTGAATTGAGACCAGCAGCCACTAAAGCCAAGGCTCCTCCTTGCGAAGCTCCATAACTAGCCAATTGCCCCTCATCTACTTGAGGGAGACTAGCTACAATCTCAATCAATTGATAAATATCAAGATAAACATCCTTATAGAAGAGTTGCTCTTTCTCTTCAACAGCACCACGGATGATTTGCCCCTTAACTGTATTTCCGAGAGGCGAACGTAAGCCGTCTTGTGAGTAACCAGATTGCCCACGAACATCCATCGATACAACCCCATAACCAGCGACGGTAAAGGCTAGCATATCTGTCCAATCCCAGCAACGTCCCATATAACCATGGAAGTGGAAAATAACCGGTACTTTCTTATCTAATTTTGGTAAGACTACACGTGCATAAACAAGTCCATCACGTGTACCTTTAAAGGTTAACTCATAGCACTTAACATTTGGAATATGAAAGTCACGTTCCTCTAGTTGGTAATCTGGCAAGACCGAAACCTTATCAATCTCCCCATCCCAAAAAGCATCAAAATCCTGAGGAACTTCATCTCTTCCTTTATATGTTTTCATTTCTTCTACTAATGCTGGATTTCTCATAGAATTCTCCTTTGTTTTGTAAACGTTATCATAACTGTAGCACATATGGAGAAGCAATGCAAGAAAGAAAGGGAAACGGAAAGTGGATTTAATGTCTGACCCCTGCAAGAATCCCTCTGAAAGTAGTTTTAAAAAATAAAAAGAGCGATTTCGCTCTTTTCTTAGTATTTAGGAGAAGGTTGAATTTCTTTTTGAAATGTCTTTGGGTAATTTACTTTAATAGTCATGAGAGAGTCCTCGTTTCTTTATGATGACTCTAGTATAGATACTCACCCTAAAAGCAAACTTAACATTATCTTAGAAAAAGCTTAATCCAGATATTCTTTCTTCTCTAGATTTAAGGCAATCATGTGCCACTCTGGATCCTCTCGCCAATTAGGGAGGGAACTGATATAGCTAGCTACCTTTCTGGCTTCCTCAAGGATTGGGAAGTCTTCGATGATATCAGCTACATGAAACTCTGGTAGACCTGACTGTTTGGTCCCAAAAATCTCACCCGAACCGCGCATTTTCAAATCTTCCTCCGCAAGGACAAAACCGTTGGTCGTTTCTGTCATGATACGCATGCGGTCTTTCCCAGAATCAGTTTTTGGATTGGCCACTAGAACTGCGTAGGACTGCTTGTCTCCACGACCGACACGACCTCTAAGTTGATGAAGTTGACTAAGTCCGAAACGGTCAGCATCCATGATAATCATGACTGTCGCATTTGGCACATTGACACCGACTTCGATAACCGTTGTGGAGACCAGGATATCTGTCTTTCTCTCTTTGAAATCCTGCATAATCTGGTCTTTTTCATCACTCTTCATTTTCCCATGTAAGAGGGCAACTTTTGCTTTTCCTGCAAAATGAGCCGTTAACTCTTCTGATAAAGCAATGGCGTTTTTAAGGTCCAAGGCTTCAGATTCTTCAATCAAAGGAGAGATAACATAGGCTTGAGAACCTTTCTGAATTTCTCCCTCGAGCCAAGTCAAAACCTGGGGCAGTTGCTCATGTTTAATCCAGCGTGTTACGATTGGTTTGCGCCCTGCTGGCATCTGGTCAATAATAGAAACATCCATATCTCCAAAGGCGGTGATGGCTAAGGTTCGTGGAATCGGAGTTGCCGTCATCATGAGGACATCTGGATTTTCTCCTTTTTCACGTAAAATACGCCTTTGTCCCACACCAAAGCGGTGTTGCTCATCGATGATAATCAAGCCGAGTCGGGCATAGTCCACACCATCCTGTATAAGGGCATGGGTACCGATGATTACATCAACATCACCCTTGGCAATAGTTTCCAAAACCGTACGTTTTTCTGCAGCTTTCAACGAACCTGTTAGGAGAGCAAATTTCAAATCAGGAAAGAGACTCTCTAGACTTTCAAAATGTTGCTCTGCAAGAATCTCTGTCGGAACCATGAGAGCAGCCTGGTAACCAGCCGTTACAGCAGCATACATGGCAAGACCTGCAACCACTGTCTTCCCGCTTCCTACATCCCCTTGTAAGAGTCGATTCATGTGGTGGTCCGACTTCATATCTGTTAGGATTTCTTGCAGGCTTTTTTCTTGGGCTTGGGTCAGAGCAAAGGGTAACTTTTCTTTTACTGCAGTTAATTTTTTCTGAGACCAGTTCAAGACCAGACCACTTCCATCAACCTTATTTTCAGACTTGAGGGTCTGTAATTGCATTTGGAAATAAAAGAGCTCCTCAAACTTGATTCGACGAAGAGCCTGTTTGTATTCTGCCAAATCCTTAGGAAAATGCATGGCACGCACAGCCTGACTTCGGGGCATAAGTTTGTATTTGTCTAGCAAGGACTGGGGGAGATTTTCCTCTATCAAGAGGTCCAGCCCCTGATCAAAGGCGGTCTTGATGACCTTAACAAGTCCTGCTTGACTGACACCTTGTGCTAGACGATAGACAGGCTGGAGGTCATCCTCGACTTGGGCTAAAACCTTCATTCCTGTGAGGCTTGCCTTGGCACGATCCCACTTGCCAAAGACAGCCAAGGTTGCTCCTAGTTCAATCTTGTCAGCTAGGTAGGGTTGGTTGAAGAAATTAACTGCAAAAACAACCTCCCCCTGCTTGAGGCTAAAACGTAGGCGATTACGCTTAAAACCATAATACTGAACACTAGCTGGTGTCACCACCTGACCAGACAGGACTGCCTTCTCACCGTCTTCTAGCTCTAGCACCTGCTTGGTCTTAAAATCTTCATAACGGAAAGGAAAGTAAAGCAAGAGATCTTGCAGGTTTTCAATTCCTAGTTTGGTATATTTCTCTGCAGATTTTGGTCCCACGCCAGGCAAGACATGCAAGGGTTGATGTAAATTCATGCTCCTCTCCTTTCCTTCTGTTTCTTAATGATATTCTCTCGGAACTCGATCACTGAGGAGACAAACTACCTCATAATTAATCGTTCCTCGGTAGACTGCTACATCTGTTGCAGTAATCTCCTTGTCACCGTTTGAGCCAATCAAAGTTACCTTAGTACCCAATGGGTAAAACTTAGGTAAGCGAATGGTGATTTGGTCCATGGATACACGCCCTACAATGGGGCACAATTGGCCATCCACCAGAACTGAGAAATTCTGCATATCTCGTGTCCAACCATCCGCATAACCGATTGGCAAAGTAGCAATGACTTGTTCACTGTCTGCCTGATAGGTCGCTCCGTATCCCATACAAGCCCCAGCTGGAACTATTTTAACATGAACAATAGCAGTTTCTAAGGTCAAGGCTGGTTTTAGTTCATAAGGCAATTCTAAAACTTGTCCACTTGGATTGAGACCATACATAGAATCCCCCATGCGAACAGCATTAAAAATCGTTTCCGCATGCCATAAAGTCGTTGCGGAGTTACTCGCATGTACTAATTCTGGTACTTCCTGCAAGTCATCTAGGATTCCCTGAAAACACGCTAACTGTTGCTTAAAGTAGCTATCTGACTCTTCATCTGCTGTTGCAAAGTGCGTAAAGATTCCCTCGACATTGGCTCCATGTTTCTTGAGTATAGTTTGGGCTTCTTCAGCCTCACTAGCACTTCTAAAACCAATGCGTCCCATACCTGAGTCAATCTTAAGGTGAACGGTTAAGCCGGATAATTCTGACTCAGTCGCAAGGACATGTTCAAGCCATTCCAATCCTGCTACTGTCAAGGTAATATCAAATTCTTGCGCTAGCGGAATTGATTCTACCTCGGATATTCCTAAAATGAGGATTTTCTTAGAAATCCCTGCCTGACGAAGTTCGATAGCTTCATCGATATTAGAAACGCAAAAACCATCTACATCATCCTGAATAGCAGTCGCAACAGCTACAGCGCCATGTCCATAGGCATTGGCTTTCACGACTGCCCATTTGAGAGTTTCTTTGGGAATATGTGCTCCCATTTGTTGGATATTGTAGCGGATTGCTCCTAGATCGATGAGAGCCTTGGTTGGTCTATGTGGACTAGTTTTCATGATTTTCCTCCAAAATAACACTAGCTGTCACAAACTGATCTGTATGGCTAATCGATAGCCAAACTTTTCCTGAAAACGGGGATTTGCTGAAATAGGGAGCCCCTCTCTCATTATTCAAAACTTCCAAGTCCTGAAAGCCTAGCTTTCCAATACCCGTTCCCATAGCCTTTGAAAAAGCCTCTTTAGCTGACCAACGACCAGCCAAATATTCGACCTGTCTACGACCTTTAAGACTGGCAAAGCGCTCCATTTCCTTGTCTGTCAAGACACGCTGCGCAAAGCCCTCTCTTTTTTCAACTGCATTTTGTATGGAAGCTAATTCTTGAATATCGATTCCATGTCCAACTATCATTTTCTTCAAAAGGAGTTGAGACCCCCAACTCCATCCTTTTCACTTATTTTGTTAAGGTAGTATAGATTTCTTCTACCAGGGCTACTGTGTTTTCCCATCCTAGACACGGGTCTGTAATGGAACGTCCAAAGATTTCTGGCTGGTTTTGGCGCCCATCTGCTAAGTAAGACTCGATCATGAAGCCTCGAACTGTCTTCTTGATTTTTTCATTCCAGTCACGATTGAGCAAAGCTTGACGAACAATTCGAACTTGCTCCATATATTGTTTCCCTGAATTATCATGGTTGGTATCAATCATGATAAATGGATTTTCAAGGCCCATAGACTCGTAACGCCCGATAGCATTTAAGAGAGCTTCATAGTAGAAGTTTGGTTCATTCTTCCCATATTCATTCATAGCTCCTCGCAAGATTACGTGAGCCAAGGGATTTCCTGAAGTTTCAACTTCTTGGCCGTGAAAGAGAAAGGTTTGTTTGTTTTGTGCAGCATAGATGGCATTAAACATCACAGATAGGTTTCCAGATGTTGGGTTCTTCATTCCCACTGGTGCATCAATTCCCGAAGCTACAAAACGATGTTCTTGGTCTTCTACTGAACGCGCACCTACCGCATGATAGCTCACCAAGTCATCAACCAAAACCAGATTAGCTGGGTAGAGCATTTCATCCGCTGTGGTCAATCCAGTTTCTGTAATAACGCGATAATGAAGCTGACGAACAGCCTGCAACCCATTAATCAAACTTGGCGCTTTAGAAGTATCTGGCTGATGAACTAACCCCTTATAGCCATCACCATTGGTACGTGGCTTTGCAGTATATACACGCATAACCATGAAAATCTTATCGGCCACTTTTTTCTGCAAGTCTGCTAAACGACGGGCATACTCTAGGACCGCTTCTTCATTATCAGACGAACAAGGCCCAATGACCAAAAGGATACGATCATCCTTACCTGAAAGGATATCTGCTAATTCTTGATCACGATTTTCCTTATGTTGCAAGGTTTCTGCAGATAGCCGTGTTTCCGCCTTAATCGCTTCAATATCGATTTCTTGACCTTTCTCGATAAATGCCATATTATTCTCCTAGTCTTTGGTAGATTTCGCGAACAAGAGCTTCCGTGTTTTCCCATCCTAGGCATGGATCCGTGATAGATTTGCCAAAGATCTCAGGTTCATTTTGACGACCGTCTTCTAGATAAGACTCAATCATGAATCCACGAACATATTTTTTAATCTTTTCATTCCAATCACGGTTAATTAAAGTCTGGCGAACGATACGAATCTGCTCCATATACTGTTTACCTGAGTTATCATGGTTGGTATCAATAATGATGAATGGATTTTCAAGTCCCATCTTTTCATACTGAGCAATAGTATCCATCAAATTATCGTAGTAGTAGTTAGGAATGTTTTTCCCGTACTCGTTAAGAGCTCCACGGAGAATGGCATGCGATAGAGGATTTCCAGTAGTTTCGACTTCTTTCCCTAGGAAAAGGAAACTTTGCTTGTTTTGAGCTGCATAAATACCGTTGAACATGACATTGAGATTTCCAGAGGTTGGATTTTTAAAACCTGTTGCAAAATCTGCTCCACTAGCTACAAAACGGTGTTGTTGATCTTCAACTGAACGAGCCCCAACTGCCATATAAGAAATCAAATCATCTACTAAAGGAAGGTTCTCTGGGTACAACATTTCATCTGCTGTTGTCATTCCTGTTTCAGAAATAACACGATAGTGCAAGTGACGAACCGCCTTGATCCCATTGATGAGGCTAGGCGCTTCTTTGGCATTTGGTTGGTGAATCAATCCCTTATATCCATCACCATTAGTACGTGGTTTAGCAGTATAGACACGCATGACCATAAAGACGCGATCTTTGACTTCTTCTTGCAATTTTGCCAAACGCTTGGCATACTCAAGAACTGCTTCTTCATTGTCAGACGAGCACGGACCAATCACTAATAAGATGCGTTGGTCTTCCCCACGAATAATTGCTTCAAGCTCTTGATCACGTTGGAGTTTGTTCGCAAGTACTTGTCCTTCTAGTTTAGACAAACTACGAACTTCATCAATATTAATTTTAGGGCTTTTTGCTGAAAATACCATTATCCATCTCCTTATAAAGCAAACGGACGCCAAGCGAAAATTCACTTTTCACTAGGCATCCGCCTGAAAATTAGTCATTCTTAACGTCGTTTACCGTGACAGTTTTTAAATTTCTTACCAGATCCACATGGGCATAAGTCATTACGTTTTACTTGACTGAGGTCCAAATCAGCTGGAAGATCTTTCTGTTGCGCAGCAATATTTCGAGTTGCTGTCGTACTGATATGATGCTCAGTTTGTGGTCGTTCTTGTTCATGAATTTGTGCTTTCATCATCAAGCGAGTCACATCAAACTCAATCGAACCAATCATATCATTAAACATACGGAAGCCTTCCGCTTGATATTCCACGACAGGGTTGTTTTGGGCATAACCACGAAGACCAACTGCATTTCTCAACTGATCAAGGGCATCGATATGGTCAGTCCACTTGTTATCTACAACACGTAGAATCAAGACTTTCTGGAATTCTTTCACAGCTTCTTCATCACGAAGTTTAGCAACTTGGCTATCGTAGACTTTCAATGCACGTTGGTATAGTTCATCCTTAATAGCTTGGTCTGACAAACTTTCTAGGTCTGAAAGTGAAATTGAATCTTCTGGAAGCAAATTGTACTTGGCAAAGTTCAAGATTGCTTCAAGCTTTTCATCTTGTTTAGAACGAGCATGCCCATCGACAATTCGTCCAATCGTACGGCGAATCATGGCGTGAATTTCAGGAGCCAAGTCACGTTCTGCAGTGATAACATCATAGCGTTGTGCGTAGATGATCTCACGTTGTTCACGCATAACATCGTCATATTGAAGGACTTGTTTACGAGTATCGTAGTTATTTCCTTCAACACGTTTTTGCGCTGCTTCGACCTGACGTGTCAACATACGAGATTCGATTGCTTCGTCAGACATATTAAGACGTTCAAAGACACCTTTCAAACGTTCTGAACCGAAACGCTTCATCAAATCATCTTCGAGTGACAGGTAGAACTGTGACTCACCTGGGTCACCTTGACGACCTGAACGTCCACGAAGCTGGTTATCGATACGACGGCTCTCATGACGTTCTGTACCGATGACACAAAGACCACCAAGTTCACGAACACCTTCACCAAGCTTAATATCGGTACCACGACCGGCCATGTTGGTTGCGATAGTGATCGCACCACGTTGACCAGCATTCATGATGATTTGTGCTTCTCTGTAGTGGTTTTTAGCATTCAATACTTCGTGAGGTACGCCTACTTCAACCAATTTCTTAGAAAGAAAATCACTGGTTTCAACGGCAACAGTACCTACCAAGACAGGCTGACCTTTTTGGTAACGCGCCTTAACATCTTCTACTACAGCCTTGAATTTTGCATCGAGACTAGCGTAAAGAAGGTCTGAATGGTCGATACGTTGGATCGGACGGTTAGTAGGAATTGGAATAACACGAATGTTGTAGATTTCGCGGAATTCTTCTTCTTCTGTTTTACCAGTACCTGTCATACCTGCCAATTTTTTATACATACGGAAAAGGTTTTGGTAGGTGATCGATGCTGATGTCTTAGTTTCATCTTGGATTGGGACACCTTCTTTAGCTTCAATCGCTTGGTGCAAACCATCAGAGTAACGACGGCCTTCCATTGTACGACCAGTAAATTGATCGACAATCAAGATTTCTTGCTCTTCGCTAACCACATAGTCGATATCAAGAATCATGATGTAGTTGGCACGAAGGGCGTTGTCGATAAAGTGAGTCAAAGCCACATTTTCGATATCATAAAGATTTTCTAGTTTGAAGAAGCTTTCAGCCTTGTCAATACCTGAATCAGACAAACCGATTGTCTTAGACTGAATATCAATGATATAGTCATCTTTATCCAAAGACTTCACAAAGTGGTCAGCCATATGGTAAAGTTGGCTTGTTTCAACTGCATTAGCTCCTGAAACGATCAATGGTGTACGAGCTTCGTCGATCAAGATAGAGTCAACCTCATCGACCAAGGCATAGTTGAGCGGACGTTGAACCATGTTCTCTGCACGAACAACCATGTTGTCACGAAGATAGTCGAAACCAATTTCTGAGTTCGTTGAGTAAGTAATATCACAGAGATAAGCTTCTTTTTTCTCCATTGGAGATTTTGCAGCCAAGTTAATTCCTACTGACAAACCAAGCCATGAGTACAACTCACCCATTTCAGTCGCGTCACGCTCTGTAAGGTATTCGTTGACGGTAACTACGTGGACACCTTTCCCTGAAAGGGCATTAAGGTATACCGGCATTGTCGCTGTCAAGGTTTTCCCTTCACCTGTACGCATTTCTGGAACGTCACCGTGGTGAAGAACGATACCACCCATAACCTGAACCTTGTATGGGAAAAGTCCAAGAACACGCTTAGCTCCCTCACGTACAACCGCAAAGGCTTCGTACAAGAGTTGATCAAGCGTTTCACCATTTTGATAACGTTGCTTAAATTCTTCTGTCTTAGCTTGCAACTGCTCATCTGTCAAAGCAGCCATTTCATCTTCGTATTTGAGGACTTTATCAGCCATCTTTTCTAAGCGGCGGAGTTCCCCTTTATCATTTTCGATGATTGTTTTTAATAAATTTGCCATTTTTTTCCTTACTTTAAATTCTGAATATTTTAGAATGTTCTTTTTATTGTAGCATATTTGCCTAGCTTTTTCAAGAAAGAATCCGTGTTTATACAAGTCAAAAAAGGCTCATTTAGAGCCTTTTTTTGTAAATGTTCAAACTATTGCTAATCATTGATTTTCTTTTAGAAATTTCAAGCCTACTCTTTGGTTGTAGAAGTACTAAAGTCAACCTTTGGAGCTGTCTTAGCTTCTTCGCTTTCTTTAAAGGTTTCTGCCTCTTTAAAGTTCATCATGTTAGCGAAAAGAACTGTTGGAAAGCTTCTTAATTTTTGATTATATTCCGTTGCCACTTTGTTGTAATCCTTGCGGGCTACAAAGATACGATTTTCACTTCCAGCCAGTTCCGTCATGAGTTGTTCCACATTTTGATTGCTCTTGAGTTCTGGATAATTTTCTGTTAGCGAGATCAATCGTGAAATAGCGGAACTCAACTCTCCTTGAGCCTCTTGATTTTCTTTTGAAGTCACGGAGCCATTCCCAATTTTAGCACGAGCTTCCGCAATCTTGGTGAAAACCTCTGTCTCATGGTTCATCTGGCCTTTTACAGACTCTACCAAATTTCCAATCAAGTCAGAACGACGTTGAAGAGCTGTCGCTACATCAGCTTGAGCTTGTTCGACCTTGGTTTGTTCAGAGACAAGTCCGTTATAAGTGCCTACTACTGAGCAACCGCCAAGCAAGATAATAGCCAGCAAAATGCTCAACACATAAATAATTCCTTTATTTTTCATATCTAAACCTACTTATTTCCTTAATTTTTACATGAATATTACCAATCATCGGATGATCCACCGCCATCGAAGCCACCACCGTCCCAGCTACTAGAAGAGTCTGAGCCTGAATCTGACCAAGAAGAACCTGAGTCGGATGAGTCACTAAACCACCATCCTCCGTCAGAGGAACCTCCTCCTCGGCCACCGCCGCCTCCTCTAATAATAGCTATAAATACGATAATGAAATAAATGATTATCCCGAATCCGAACACATTGTCCATAGGGTCACTGTTCTTACGATGACTAGACGAGCTACTATTGCGACTCGATTTTTTCCCACTGATGCTATCAGAATAACGTTTGATTTCAGAGGATTCATCAGATGGAAATGTTCCACTTCCTCTATAAAACTGATTGTCCAAGGCTTTGGCAATCGCTAGAATTCCTTTACCATAGTCACCAGTTTTAAAATCTGTACGGCTAGCTGCCAAGATCTGCTTGGTTTGATAGTCCGTTATTCTAATGGCGGTGTTATTACTGGTTTCAATTCTTGATTTACGGTCTTGAACGGCTACTACAATGAGACTTCCAAAATTATCTCCTGAATAGCCTATCTTCCAAGCCCTGGCAGTTTCATTAGCCACCGTTTCAATGCTTTCTCCTTCCAGACTGTCTACGATATAGACACCTATTTGGAGCTTTTCTGCCTTTTGACTATTGGCTTCATTCAAATCACGAATCTGAGTAACTACTTCCTCTGTCAAATAATGATTTGGGTCATAGATACCATAGTCTGGTTTTTCAGGTGCAGTGAATGCTGATAGGAAGAAAAATGCCATCAGCAAACCAAGTAGACGCACCAAGAAAGGATTCTTTAACAATCTATCTTTTTTCATAATAACCTCCTTATGCAAGGAAAATTGTTTAGAGCATTATAGCATTTTGAACCTTACAAAGAAAGTACGTTTTCATTACAAATCAGTGACAAGGACCAGGAAAATGATGTTAATTTGATGACAAATTCAGTTCTAGCCTCTTGATGTCATTTCCAAAAAAGAAGGTCCGAGAAAGAGGACTTCACTTAGGGATTTTTAGAAAAGCAGATTTTTAGTGACGCCTTCAAGCGGTGACAAAAGAAATAACGACCATACAAGAGTTGCAATGCTCCTGTGTGGTCGTTTTTTTATTTGGTAATGTAATTAACTACTTTCCTTAAACATTCTAGACTACTCTCTGTAGATATGTTTTCTTCACTCCCTGGCGCGGTAAGAGTGAGGTTGCCCCACATAGAGTTTTGATTTAAGTATTCTAATAAAACATTTTCATATGTTCCACTAGCTGAAGAAGAAGTACTTCCTGGATCAGACCATCTCCATCCACCCATTGCATGATAGACAAAACTATCAATCACAATTCCTGACAGATGGTAACTACTAAAATATGTGTCTCTTATGAACCTAAAGTGTTTACAAGTATCTAGTAATAAACCATTGCTACTAGAGTTTTTGTTTTTCATTGCTTCTTGTTCAGCCTTTGGATTTGTTGAACGCCAGTTACCACCCATATTAGTATCAGGATATTTGTATGTACCATCCCAAGAGCCATACCAGTCTGTTTTTTTAAATGCTGGAAGAATTTCAAATTTCATTCCGTCACTAAAGTTTATTTTTACAACTTGCCCATCTGCACGTACTTCGCTACGAGGGTATGATGAAATAATCGCTTGACGAACTGATTGTAATAAACGTGATTGTCCATTACCATTTATCACATCATGTTTTAAATACACATTCTCAGGCAAAACAACCAAAATATCTATATCACTTGTGTCAATTGCAGTTCCACGTCCATATGAACCAACATAGAAGCTATTTTGCGTATCACTTGAAATACCCCAAAATTCTTTATTAATGGCGGCCGTAACGGTATGATAACGTTTTGAAATAGTTGAACGAATACCTTGGTCTATTACTTCGCCTCTCTTTTTTATATAATCACTCATTTTTCTTACCTCCCATGTAGAGAGTTAGGAAGATTACAGTTTATTTCCTCATCAGTAAATTGATTGTCATGATTCACATTTAATGCAGTGCGTGCTTTTTTTACAGCTTTGTCAGTAGTGCGTGGCGCTTCAGCATATAGGACATCTAACTTTTCTACAATATCCTGATACATATCTGCTAACTCATTTACTGTTTTTTGTTTTAGATGAATTAACATTAATAACAATTTTAATTCATCCCTAATTTTCAACAGTTTCTGAGCGGAATTTTTATGAGCTGAAACTAACGTCTGTAAATCAAAAGATTTAAAAAAAGCACTAATGAAAACTGATACAAATGATATTAATGCAGATAACACTTTCAACCACATTTGATCTGTAAATATTAAAGAAACAATCCCAACCGATGTTAGGGATGCAGTTGCTATTTTAATAGTTTCCATGCATTTATATTGTGAAAAATATATATCAGCCTGTTTTTCTTGGATTTTGTGTGACCATACAACACTTCCAAAAGTATTTCTTACAGAATCCTCCAATATAGAATATTCATCATCCACGAAACGAACCTCCTTTGTTATTACGAAACTCAATAAACATTTTCTGGAATATTTGAGAATTTAGATATCCCTCTTGAATTACATCCATATTGTATCCATTTACCTTTTCAAAGCAAGGCAACCATATGTTGTCGTTATAGTTTTCTTTGTTTTTCCAATTTTGTTTAAGGTATTCTTTAAACTCTTCTTTTTCAGCATTTGTATCAAACACAAGGATACATTCCATAAATCTATCATGTGCTATTGTCTCATCATCACCATCTGGATGATAGTAAAACTCATGGACGATATATTCAATTGAGTCTTTAATGAAATACTTAAACGCAATATCCCAATGATGATATTGTGTTAATAATACACCGTCAGTTCTAGGAGAAGGCGTAAAATAACGACCACCATTAAGCGATAATCCTTCTAATGAAGCGAGCATTGTTTGGTAATAATACAAATTGATATCATACCATCTAGAGTGAATATCGGTTTGATTAAACAAGTAATATTGATATCCATTTTTACTTTCGTCTATATTATTCTCTATAGTAAATTCAGGTGAAAATCTGTAATACCTTTTCTCTGTACAACAATAGTGGGGAGAATAATCCCACAAGTCAGATCTTTTCAAATAAAGCATCATTCTTTCTAATGGCGGTGAAAGTAATCCGAAACGTTTTTTCCATAGTGTCTCTATTTGCGATAAATCAGCAGATTTATTCTTTGGTGTATTTGAATCCATTACTCGTGTGTAGATATTATTAGCCATTACAGACTGATAATGATCAGTTAAATAAAATGGTGTTGTATTACTGTTGTGTATAACAATTACATCTATTTCATTTTTGCCGAAGGAGATATTTTTAACACTGACAATAGGTCTAACTCCACCAGCAAAATGCTTTTCTCTTAAAAAATCAACCAATTTCTGTGTGTTTTTCTGTTTGGATCAGACTTCACAGAGGAAAATGAATAATCATTTTCCTCATCAACACCAATAATAATATAAGCATCTCTATTCAGAAGAGTGTTAGCCATACAAATAATATCATGTAGTAAATCAGCTTTCTTGTCTTGGGAATACCATTCTCGTTTAAAATCCCAATAGTTGCCTTCCTGCTTTAGTGAAATTAACTTTTTGATATCATATTTGTTCATTAAATAGATACCTCCAATCATTCACAACTAACACTATTGTTACTAGCTATCCAGCAATTACATCTTCTATAATCTGCTTAACTTTTTTATTGCTTAACTGTGTATGGAACGAAACAGTGTATCCATCGATAGTAAGTTGCTTGAAGAAAGCCTCAGCACATTTTATCTTAGCATCTTCAATACCACGAAGTGTAGACTTATTTTCTACCAGCTTTGTTTCCACAATAATGTTCAATTCCTTTGTTCCGTCTTTATGCTTAACAACATACATAAAGTCAGGGCTATAGTTTTCGCCGACTATCGTAGGAATAGCAACGCTTGATTTTGGGATTTTTCCGTAGACTACAACCTCATCAATATCAGTCATGATATTAGCTTTTTCAAGAGGTGAGTCAAAAACAATCTTATCATACAGATATTTGTCTGAAGGTGTACCTTCAGCAAATTTTGTACCTACATTTCCTTGTTTAATAACATCCCTAGGCGTTCCGTCTTTGTAAGTTAATGCAGTTTCGGTTACAGGCTGAGCAGATTGTTTATACTTAAAGCGGGTTTGCATCCTCTCGATACGCCAATCTGTAAAAGCAGATACAATATTTGCTACAGAATATTCGTTTATGTATTCTTCAGGAATGTCCTTCTCCTTGGAAAGTTCACACATAGCTTTGTGAATTTCGGTAATAGGAAGGCTTGTCTGTTGGCTAATTCTTTTCAAAAACTCATTATAAGGAATAGAGCGTTTTATCGAATAAGATACACCTGTACCCTCCCTAGTAACCATCGCATTTCCTTCTGTTTCCACTTGATCTCGATGACTATACAAGGTTACATTACCGAAAATTCCAATTCTTCTCAAAATATCATACAATGCCTGCGGGATTTCATCTACCAAATCCACATCATAGAATAAGTAATATTTGTGGTTGATGCGTTCCCATAGCTCTTTTAATTCAGAGTATACAGCTTTTCTTACATGAATTACTTCTTTCTTATTCTTGTTAACATCAGTAACCTTATTGCTGCCTACACCTGTAGCAAATTCTGGATAATCCGCATAAAAAGCATCTCTGTTTTCGGTTTGAATCTCAGAGTTACGATTTATGTATTTTTTACTCATCAATTCTATGAACAAGTCATCCGGGTCAACACCTCGCTCTTTAGCAACTTTATCCAATGCATCTTGAGAAAGAGTAAGAGTTTCTGGTAATTCACCATTAATTTCATCAACAAGTCTTTCAGCAAAATCAGCTTCAGTAAAGTCAACAATATAATTAAGCTTAAATTCCTCGTTAGAGATACGGTTACCATTTTCATCGACAGGAAGACGAAGTCCACGACCTACCTCTTGCAATTTGCTGTTATCACTTCCGCTGGAACGTAATTTTGCAATTGTGAATACATTAGGATTGTCCCATCCTTCTTTCAAAGTCCATTTAGAGAACAGAAATCTTCTTGTGTTGAATGAACCATCCTCTTTACGAAGCGAAATGAGACCTTTCTTATTATGAAGGATATCAGCAACTTCATTTGCAATAGCTTCATCTGAGTCACTATTATCCTGTGCAAAATAACCGGCATGACAAGCAGGAATATCGGCTTTGCTTGCTTCAAGGTAGTCTTTGTATTCCTGTTCGTTATCCGGAAGTGTTAGTAATAATTCTTCGATTTTCTCAAGTAACAATCTTTCAAACATCATTTTCAGATAAGCCTCTTTGCCGTCTTCTGAATCACGGTAAGAAGTAATATCATCAATGAAAAACAGTGCCAGAGTTTTAATTTTGAATTGTCTTCCAGAGAAATTCTGACGTTCAGTTTCAAAATGTCTCTGAATTGCCAACTTCAGCATTTGTTCTTGATAAGATGAAGAATAAATATCGGTGTTGAATTCTTCACCTTGATATTTAACTTGTCCATTTACCAACTCAATGAAGTTTTTACCAATAGCACTGATTGTAAGTCCCTCAAAAGATGAATCAATTATAGAAAGCGAATCCCCGGGTGTAAGTGTATAAGTCTTTGTTTCCTCGCCACGTTTTTTGAATTGGAAAGTAGCAGAAGTTTTTGATACTACGGATAATAGTTTAACCTTTTCTTCCTTTCTTGATAAGGGTTCAAAATGTTCCTTCGCAATGCCTTTAATCAAATTTAGATTGAAGGAATCACAAGCATTAAGTTCATATACAAGGTTATTAAAGTCCTTAAAAGTTACCTTATTTCTTCCTTTGCCAACAGTTGTATCCGGGAAGGTTGCTCCATAACGAATAATAATCTGTGGACATAATTCTTCAACAATTGCTTTATATGCTTTCTGGTCACGAGAAAATCTATGTGGTTCATCAATAATTACAACAGGCTTTGTTGCTTTTAATGCATCAAAAGGTCTATAAAATCCCTCAACTAAATAATCGTAGTCTGATCGAGTAAGCATGTTACCATTTGTCAGTAACTGCATATTAACAAGTAATACATAAATCTTGTTTGAGTTCTGACATGAACCCGTTACAAAATCACGTACAGCAGGAGGCATAACTAAAAAGCCTTTTTTCTTTTTCTTTGGACTTTCCAATACGCCTAATTCGATGTCACAGTTATAGCCACACGCATCAGAAAAGTGATGTTTTACATAGGTATCATCAATAAACTGTGATGTACCCGCCTTAATTGGAAGAGAAGGTACGGCAATAATAAACTTATTAAAACCAAACTTTTTATGCATCTCATAAATTGTTTGTGTATATACATAGGTTTTTCCTGTACCTGTTTCCATCTTAATATCAAGGTTCAGGTAATTTCCATCATCTATGCATCCTCGATAGTCAGCACGAATATTTTTTTGAACTTCAATCAAATTGTCACCCAGACGACGTTCTTTTCTATCAAATGTTGGATTTTCGTAGGCAAGGTGCGGTTTTATCATCGTGATTCCATGAAGGGCAGAAATTACGGCATCAACAGCCTTTTGTTGATGGTCCAATTCTCGTTCTAATATAAGTTCCAAAACCAACACCTCCTTAATATCTGACATCCAAATTTATTTTAAGATTCTTTTCAGAGTCACGGAGAATCTTTACATTCGTCTTTAAGTTTTCCATTTCTACATAATTGAAGCTGTAACCGAAGAGAACTATATTCTGAGGGTTAAATGCGCCTTCTGTATTGTACTTCTCTACAAGGGCTTTGATTGCTTCTTCGGAAAGTTCTGGATTAATAAAATATAAGTGGTTTTCACACCAATATGCTGTGTACCCAGCAAGGTCTAACATCTCACATTTATTCACAAATCCATAATTATCATGTACTAACCATGTAGTAAGCACTGTCGCAGTACCGAACTCATCATATACAGTTGTATCAGTAATAAATCCACTGTTATCAAACTTCTCAATTTTATCAAGAGTGTTTTGACTAACCTCTGCCAAGGTGTAATGTTTAAATCCAAGGTCTGTTGTGCTATCTGAATTTTGTTCTTTAATTTTAGCTGCGGCTCTAAGAATACGTTCAAATCCAACATAATCCAGTGTATGTGGTCTGTTGGCTGAGTCTAAAAAATCCAACACTTTTCTTACCTTTGGCTTTTCAGTTTTTCCAGCATTTTCATATTTAGTATCAAGATTTTCTGGGAGTTGTACTGCAATAATTTTTCTTTTGCCATTATCCTCAGAATTCAAGGACATAATTGCCTCTGTTGAAGTTGCCGAGCCAGAAAAGAAGTCAACAAATAATGAATCTTGATTTCCACCTATCTGCATCACCTTTTTTATAAGATAAGTAGGTTTTGGGAAATCAAAGGCTTCCGCCATATCATATAGACCTAATTCTTTTGATCCTTGTTCTGTAATTACTCCTGTTTCTTCCCAAATGTCATCATCTTCTTCGACTAAATCACCAATGATATTATCTTCATACCATATTGTTTTTGCCTTGTATGTGCCTTTACGATATTTCTCGTAAACCCCATATTCTCCTGTAGTTTTTAATTTTGCAACAATATCACTTTCCATAGAATTGGGATTATTGTTGTCTTCAAATTTCTTAGTTCCCCAACGCCAACAGCTTTCTTCACCTTCGCTGTTCAATGGGAGAATCTCAACAGAAAAATCTGAACTTCTTTCCAGTGATATAGGATAGTATCCACAATCATCGACCATATTAGGGTTAGCATAAATAGGATAGAATAAATTTGGACGATTAAATCTACCAAACTTTGGATTTCTGTTTCTTAGTTCACGTTCTTCAAATTCACCTATAGAATCTTGTTTGTCAAAAGCACCAGCGACTTTTGATAATTCGTTTAACACAACATCTTCACTTCTTACATATACCAATAAATATTCATGTGTTTTTGAGAGCTGCTTATATGTCTGACCTCTTTTGTTAGCCTGAACAATAATACTGGCAATAAAATTATTTTCACCGAAAATATCATCACATAGCAATTTCAAGTTATCTTTTTCATTATCATCAATAGAAATAAAAATTGCTCCTTGCGCACTTAACAAATCTCTTGCTAATTGAAGCCTTGAATACATGAACATCAGCCAAGCAGAATGGGACGCACTACCTCTATTCGTTAAATCGAGAATACGCTGTGCCTGTTCCTCATCAATGCTAAGTTTCTCAACAAGTTCTTCAACAGTAAAGTTAAACTTATCATTATACACAAAGCCATCAGAGCCGGTGTTATACGGAGGGTCAATATAAATGCACTTTACTTGTCCAGCATATGATTTAAGTAGATGTTTTAGTCCATCAAGGTTATCACCACTGATATATACATTTTCACTGTTTTTATTTTCAGGAAGACTGTTGTGTGCTTCGTCTGGAACAATTACTGTTTCAGTATCAAGTGATGCCAGCATTTTTGCATAGTTTTTACCTAAAAACTTTAATTCGTATCCCTCACGGGAAATATCAATCTTATCCTTTAAGAATTCGGAAAATCTTACCATGTCAAAAGTACCATCGGCACGAAAGCATGATGGAAAATTTTCTTTCAAAATATTTATTTCTTTCTGATTTGGTGCAGCTAATTCATTCGCTGTAATAATGTCCTTAATCATTTTGATTGACTCCTTACTTCAAAATCAAGCCATGCCTCTTCAACACCCGAATAATCAACATCGTTTTTAAGGCAGAACTCTTTTATATTTTTCATTGCATTTAGGTTAGGCTTTGCTTTACCGCCTTCCCATCTATTCACAGTAGAGAATGCCACCTGTACTTCTTTGGCAAAATCTTGCTGTGTCAGAAAACATCGTTGTCTGATTCTTTTAATTTCTTCTGGAAATCCCATGCTGCATCTCCTTAACTCAAATATTTCGATAATATAGCGTTATTATATCATGTAATTATGAATTTTTCTACTTCCTGTGACTAACTCGTATAGTTGCAGGATATTTTTATCTTTCTTCAAAAAATATCCTTTTTCATCTTCTCCCAAGGTTAACAGATAGAAGGACAGAAAAAGTCCTTCAATTGCAAGAAGACAATTAACAACGACTCATCTGAATGGGTTATCTTCAAGAATATTCATGAACCGATTATAGATCAAGAAACTTTTGATATTGTTCAGCGAATCCGAGATGGTAGGCGAAGACTTACACCTATAGGTGAAATACCTGTATTAAGTGGAATGCTATTCTGTGCCGACTATGGTGCTAAAATATATCAAGTCAAGGTAAGAGGCTGGACACACGAGCAGGAACATTTCGTATGTGCTACATGCAGAAAAACCAAAAGTGGTTGTTCTTCTCATCAGATTCATAATGTTCAGGTTGAAGAAATTCTGCTGAGAGAAATAAGAAAGATTACTGCTTATGCCCGTGAACAAGAAGATAAATTCGTAGAGCTTGTAACCAAGCAAAGCAAAAAGGAACTGAACCAACAGCTTCGTAGCAGCCACAAGGAACCGGAACAGGCAACTACAATAATTACAAAGCTTGATACAATTATCCAAAGACTTTATGAGGATGACATTGATGGCAAGATTTCTGATGAACGATCTATGAAGATGACTGAAAACTATGAGGCAGAGCAGAAAGAATTACTTAAGCGTACAAATGAGCTAAAGTCTTTCATAGACCAGGCAAAAGAGCAATCCTTGAATGTAGATTCATTTCTCAAAGTGGTACGAAAGTATACTGATATTACTGAAATCACGGGTGAGATTATTCGAAGCTTTATTGAGAGAATTGATGTTTACAAGCCTGAAAAGGTGCCGGGAACAAGAACCAAGAGACAGACAATCTGCATCCATTGGAATTTCATTGGTGCAGTTGATATTCCCACAGAATAAACAAAAACGGCATAACCTACAATGCTGTAAGTTATGCCGAAATTTTAAAGGGTTAAAAATCCCTTAGTGAGTCAACCTAACCTTCTTTTTTTATTCTTTTATTTTCGTTTTCTTGCGATCAGATGAATCGGTGTACCTTCAAAGACAAAGGCCTTGCGGATTTGATTTTCCAAGAAACGCAAGTAAGAGAAGTGCATGAGCTCTTCTTCGTTGACAAAAATCACAAAGGTCGGTGGTTTAGTTGCCACTTGAGTCGCATAGAAAATCTTGAGACGTTTCCCTTTGTCTGTCGGTGTTGGGTTGATGGCGATAGCATCCATAATGACATCATTCAAGACTGCTGATGGGATACGGGTATTTTGACTCTCGCTGATTTGTTTAATCATCTCTGGAAGTTTGTGGAGACGTTGCTTGGTCAAAGCCGAAACAAAGATAATCGGTGCGTAAGGTAGATATTGGAACTGTTCACGAATATCCTCTTCCCAGTTTTTCATGGTGTGGTTATCTTTTTCAAGAGTATCCCACTTGTTAACTACAATGATCATCCCTTTACCAGCTTCGTGGGCAAATCCTGCGATACGCTTGTCGTACTCACGGATGCCTTCTTCAGCATTGAGGACCATCAAGACTACATCTGAACGGTCAATAGCACGCATGGCACGCATGACTGAGTATTTCTCTGTGTTTTCATAGACTTTACCAGACTTACGCATACCAGCCGTATCAATCATGGTAAACTCTTGGCCATCCGCATCTGTAAAATGTGTATCAATGGCATCACGAGTTGTACCAGCTACAGGACTGGCAATTACGCGATCTTCTCCCAAAATGGCATTAATCAAGCTAGATTTTCCGACATTCGGTCGACCAATCAAGCTGAATTTAATGACATCTGGATTTTCATCTTCGACTTCATGTGGAAGATTTTCGACGATGGCATCTAATACATCCCCTGTACCAATCCCGTGCACAGATGAAATTGGCAATGGTTCACCCAAGCCAAGAGCATAGAAATCATAGATATCATTTCGCATTTCCGGATTGTCAACCTTGTTGACAGCTAGGATAACAGGTTTATGAGTTTTATAGAGTTTACGGGCTACGTATTCGTCAGCATCTGTGATGCCTTCTTTTCCAGAAACTACAAAAACGATGACATCAGCTTCTTCCATGGCAATCTCTGCCTGGTGCTTGATTTGTTCCATAAACGGAGCATCAACATCATCAATCCCTCCAGTATCAATCATACTGAAAGAACGATTGAGCCACTCACCAGTAGCATAGATGCGGTCCCGTGTTACACCTTCAACATCTTCTACGATTGAGATGCGTTCCCCTGCAATACGGTTAAACAGGGTTGATTTCCCAACATTGGGACGTCCTACGATGGCAACAGTTGGTAAGGCCATGTTTTCTCACTTTCTATAATAAGTTCTTTTGTTCAAGATTTTCTCTAGTCGAGCTTGGTTCAGGCTGACCGAATTGCTCTGCAAGACGTTGACTCCAAGTCGTAGTCGCACGAGCTCCTGCATATTCGGTCTGCACACGGTCATAGGCTTCAATAGCCTCAGCTGTTTGTTCTTGGTATTCTTCCTCAAAAACAACATTCTCTAGTGGCAATCTTGGTTTTACATCATGTTTTTGGTTCGGCACACCAAGTGCAATCCCAAAAACTGGGTAGGTATAGTCAGGAAGCTTGAACAATTCTGCCAATTCAACAGATTTGTAACGCACCAAACCGATGATTACTCCACCATAGCCAAGGCTTTCTGCCGCAAGCAAGGTATTCTGTCCAGCCAAGGCTGCATCTACTGAAGTGATTAGGAGTCCTTCCACCCCTTGAGGTTGGAAAGTATCGGTATGGAGACGAGCCCCTTTTTCTGCACGGTTTAAATCTCCTACAAAGAGGAGGAAGGCGGCAGACTGACGAATCGCTTCCTGAGGAACTAGCTCAAAAAGAGCATCTTTCTTTTCTTGACTTCTGACTAGAATCACAGAATAAGATTGGAAATTTTTCCAAGAAGAAGCCATTTGCCCTGCAGATAAAATGGTATTTAAATCTTCTTGAGGGATCGCTTCTTCTTTAAATCTGCGAACCGAGGTATGAGATTTCATTAAGGTGATTGTTTCACTCATCGGCGGTTTTCTCCTTCTAGTCGTGTTTCCTCTGCTAAATAACGGATACGCTCCATCACACGTCTAGCTTCCCATGTTTCATCATTTCCATTCTTGCCTTTGGCAAAATGTTTTTCCAAATCTTCAAAATTGAAATTCGAGGTAAAGAAGGTTGGCAAATCTTCCTGCATACGATATTGGAGAATGACTTGCAAGACTTCATCACGCACCCAAGGCGTTGATTGCTCCGCACCAATATCATCAAAAATCAAGACTTCAGCTTGCTTGATTTCATCAACCAAACTCTTTACATTACCATCGCCGATAGCATTTTTAACGTCAATGACAAAGCTTGGATAGTGAAGAAGGGTAGATGAAACGCCACGTTTTTCTGACAAATCATGGGCTAGGGCAGCCACCATAAAGCTCTTCCCAACTCCAAAGTCTCCATAGAGATAGAGACCTTTAAGGACTTCTGGATATTGCTCAACAAAGGTAAAGAGCTTTTCAAAAACTGGCAAACGTCCCAAATCATCCAAATCAACTTGAGCCAAACTAGCTTTTTTAAGACTAGCTGGAAGATTAATCAGTCTGAGACGGTTCTTGATAGCCGCTTCTTTCTCAGCCGCAATCAGTTCCGGAGTTTCCTCATAGGATACATCTGCGTAACCATGATTCATAACTAGAATTGGCTTATAGCCACGCGCGATATAGTCGGTATCTCCACGAAGGAACTTATCTCGCTCGGTGATGTATTGATTAAACTTAGAGATACTACGATTCAATTCCTCTTGACTGAGAGATTCCTTCTGGATAAAAGCCGCAACATCAGGATCTTTTACAATCTGCTGAACCAGGTCCTGGTATTGAAAACGGCTAGGATGATCTTTAAGCACATCTCCTACACTTTCCATCTAGTCTCCTCCTTTTCCTAATCGATCTAACATTTCTTTTTTCTTACGTTCTAACTCCAAGCGAGTTTCTTCGCTGGTTTCATTTTTATATTCTGGATTACTCCATTTAGGAACATTAGTTTTTGCTTGACTTTTTTTCGCTGATTTTTGTTCTTGCCCCTTTTGATTCTTCTCTCTGATTCGAAGTACAGCTTCTTCAGCAGTTCTGATCTTGTTATAAGAGTAATCGTTGGCCACTTTCATGGCATATTTTTCATTGAGGTTGGCAGAATCAACCTTGTTGAAGGTCAAGAGGATAACGACATTGATAACTTCATCAAGCAAGCCTAAATCTGCCATCTGCTTTAATAAATCGCGTTCGGCTTGGATAATTCCAGCATTTAAGGTTTGTTTGATACCCGCTAAAAATTGCAGGGCAGTCTTACTTTTAGCTTCTCGGATAATGGTCGCTTCTTGGGGACTAAAGTCCGAAGAGACAGACTCTTGTGCTAATTTTTCACGCATACGCTTGACAGAAATAACTTGTGAAACAGCTGTCGCCTTAGCCAATTGATAGGTCTCAAACCAAGTCCATTTTTTCTCGTCAGAGATTTTAAATAGCTCTAAGACATCTGACTGTTCATCTTGGAAACGAAGATTGTCTCTCGCCATAAGTTGACGAAAATGCTCCAAATCAAAATCATTTTTAAAATCAGCTTTTACTGGTGTCTCATCATGACTAGCCATGTCTTCTATCTCTGGAAAGGCCTGACTCAAAGAAACGGTCAAAGGCTCTCCACCTGCAGACTCTTGGCGAAAATCAGAAACTGCTGGCTCACCGATTTTTTTCTCCAATAAGGTACGATAAACCGTATGATGCAAGAAATCTGAGCTAGAAAGCGTTGGATGAATAGCAAGTTCATAGCCGTCACCCTTTTGATAGAGGGTAACCAAATTGAAGGCTGATAAGATTTTAAAAGCCTTTAAAAGCCTGTCCATCCCAAAATTGAGATGATTGAGAATAGCTGCAAAAAGGTGTTCTTTTTGTCCATCATCCCAAAAAGCTAAGGTATAAAGGTAAAGACTCAGCGCATCCTGACCGATAATCGGGAGGTAGCACTGCACCAAAGTTGTGGGATCTTGCGACACCCGATTATTCTTTAGAAAAGAAAAACGATCATTAGGCTTCATTTATTTTTCCTTTTTCTTCTTTGAAGATTGCGTAATTTGTTTGAGAAGATTTTCGAGCTCACTCACGTCCTTAAAGCTACGATAGACACTAGCAAAACGAACGTATGTGATTTCGTCGAGTTCAGCTAACTCTTCCATGACGAGCGAACCAATATCTTCGCTCTGAATTTCATTATCATTGCGACTGAGGAGTTTTTGTTCGATACGATTGACCACCATGCCAATCTCATCACTAGACACCGGACGTTTTTGAGCTGAACGAATAATCCCATTAAAGATTTTATCTCTTGAGAACTGCTCCCGTGTGCCATCCTTTTTGACCACAACTAGCGTTCTTTCTTCTACACGTTCATAGGTCGTAAAACGATGTTGGCATTCTTCGCACTCACGTCTTCTTCTGATAGTATTTCCTTCTTCAGCCTGACGGCTATCGATAACACTTGATTTTGTAGCGCCACATTTTGGACAACGCATGCCTTCCCCTCCTTGTCGTTTTCTTTTCATTATACCATTTTTTTAAGCAATTCCCAAAATAATTCTCCTTTTGGCTTGACAAGTTTTTTGTTTAGTTGTATTATTTAAGTGACACAAAAAGAAATTGTAGAAAGGAGACCGTGATGTCCTGGACATTTGATAACAACAAACCCATTTATTTGCAGATAATGGATAAGATCAAACTGCAAATCGTTTCCCATAAACTAGAACCCAACCAACAACTGCCAACTGTCAGAGAACTGGCTAGCGAGGCTGGCGTCAATCCTAATACCATCCAACGCGCCCTATCAGACTTAGAAAGAGAAGGCTTCGTTTACACCAAGCGGACTGCAGGGCGTTTTGTCACCGAGGACTTGGACTTAATCCTCCAATCTCGGAAGCAACTATCAGAAGAACAGCTGCAGCAATTTGTAACAGGCATGGTAGAATTTGGCTATGAAAAAGAAGAACTACCAACTGTTTTGAGAGATTATATTGAAGGAGTTTAGACTATGACCTTGTTAACGTTTGAAAATGTTTCAAAATTCTATGGAGCAAGCCCTGCTCTTCAAAATGTTTCCCTTGAAATTCCAGCAGGAAAGATTGTGGGTCTCCTTGGCCCAAACGGTTCTGGAAAAACAACCCTGATTAAACTAATCAACGGCTTGTTACAACCTGATGGTGGGCGTATTCTTATCAACGATATGGAACCAAGCCCAGCAACTAAGGCTATCGTTTCTTATCTACCTGATACGACCTATCTCAACGAACAGATGAAGGTCAAAGAAGCTCTTACCTTTTTCAAGACCTTCTATAAAGATTTCAATCTGGAGCGTGCTCAAGGTCTTCTTCGTGACCTTGGCATCGACGAGAATAGCCGTTTCAAGAAACTCTCAAAAGGGAACAAAGAAAAGGTTCAGTTAATCCTTGTCATGAGTCGTGATGCTCGTCTATACGTCCTTGACGAACCAATCGGTGGTGTCGATCCTGCAGCTCGTGACTACATCTTGAACACCATCATCAACAACTACTCTCCAACTTCGACTGTCTTGATTTCAACTCACTTGATTTCAGACATCGAACCAATCTTGGATGAGATTGTCTTCCTCAAGGATGGAAAAGTTGTCCGTCAAGGAAATGTGGATGATATTCGCTACGAATCAGGAGAGTCTATCGACCAGCTCTTCCGTCACGAATTCAAAGCCTAGTTAAAGGAGATTCTTATGTTTTGGAATTTAGTTCGTTATGAATTTAAAAATGTCAACAAATGGTTTTTAGCCCTCTATGCTGCTGTACTATCCCTATCTGTCATCATAGGAATTCAGGGCAGCACCCTCACTAGTACCTATTATCAAGACAAGGGTGTTGTCATGTTAGTATTTCTATCTCTGGTTTTTGGGGGTCTGGTTATTACTTTGAGTATCTCAACCTTGATTTTGATTATTCAACGATTTAAGGGAAGCGTTTACGATCGTCGTGGCTATTTAACTCTCACCCTGCCAGTATCTGAACACCAGATCCTCTCCGCTAAACTTCTTGGAGCCTTTGTTTGGTCTTTGGCAAGTACAGTGGTTTTCCTTTTTAGTCTTTACATCATCATGTCCATGATTCAACCAGACGTCTTAATATCCAACGTTGCCGATTTTATTCTCAAAAATTATCAAGATGATTTCTGGTTAGCCTTGATTTCCTATATCGTTAACACTCTTGCAAGTATCCTTTGTATCTACTTTTCTATCTCTATCGGTCAACTCTTTAATGAATACCGTACAGCTCTTGCGGTTGTCGCCTACATCGCTATCCAAATAGTCCTTGGTTTTATCACCCTAAATCTTCGCATCGATTTCGACTACAATTGGGTATTATCCTTTGAAATTTTCAAGGACTTAATCCTTAGCGTCGGCTTCTATCTCGGCACCTACTATATCTTAAAGAATAAAGTAAACTTACAATAATGAATGAAGCCCCTAGCAAATAAAGCTAGGGGCTTCTTTTTACACAAAGAAATATAAAATTCTTATTTTTTAACTCAATATCAAACCTGCTACGATGGGACTGACAAATACGTAGAGAATACCGGTGACACCGATAGCCAAACCAGCCATGGCACCTGCAACAGAACCATAACGGAATGCTGTCCCAGTTCCAACGGCGTGACCCGTTCCTCCTAGGGCTAGACCGGCAGCTACTGGATCATCTATTTTCAGCCATTTTAAAAGTGTTGGTCCAATAACGCTAGTCAAAATGCCAGTTGCTACCACAACTACCAAGGTGATTGTTGTGATCCCTTGTAGCTTTTCCGTAATTCCAACCGCCATGGCCGTCGTTACAGACTTTGGGAAAAGCGAAATTGCTAAGAAGAAATCCATACCGAAAAATTTAGCGACTAGGGCTGTAAAAGTGGTATTGACGATGACTGCTAGAAGACTGCCTAGTAGAATACTTCTAACGTGATGCTTCATGAGGTGAAAACTTTTATAGAGAGGAATCCCGAGTGCTACTGTCGAGGGTACAATCAAGTTGTTGAGATAAACCCCACCTTGATAATAGGCAGCGTAAGAAATACCCGTCAATTTCAGAAATGCAATGATAAATAAGGTCGCTAGTAGCAAAGGAGTTGTCAGAGGATGAGGGTAGCGTCTAAAGATAATCATCCCTCCGAGATAGGCTAGGATAGACAAGGCTATCCCAAAAAGTGGATTGGATACAAATTCGCTCATTTGGCACCTCTTTCTTCGTAATCCCCTTCATAACGATTTTTGATAAACTGGACGACCAGCGCAATCAAGATAATATTGATCACTGCCGCAAAAAAGACAATCAAGATAATCGGTAATAAATAAGGAGCTATCACATCAAATTTCTCCATAATCCCAACTGCAGGAGGCAGAAAGAGGATGGTCATGTTGGCGAGAAGAAAATTCCCAACCATGTTGACATGTCGTACCCGCAGCCACTTGAACTGCAAGGCCAAAAATAAAATAATCAAACCGATAATGCTTCCAGGGATAGGCAAATGGAAAAAGCTAGAAATTCCCTCACCAATCAGCGAAATGACAAAGAGAATCATTAACTGAACATATAACTTCATCGTATACTCCACAAATAGACTTTCTGCATACCAGTTTACTCTTTTTTCAGAAAATTTCAAGGAAATACACAAGAAACATCCTTCTTGCTATCTCATCTAAAAAGTTGTATACTAATTGCGTGCGCAAGCATCTTAGATGTATAAAGCTATTTACAACTATTATATAGGAAAGGAGATTGACGTGACTTACTTAGAAAAATGGTTTGACTTCAACCGCCGACAAGTCGAGCTGGAAGCTATTTTAGAACAAACTATTGCTGAGCAGAGCGAACAGAGTCTTACGCTCAAGGAATTTTATCTCTTGCACTTTTTAAATCAAGCTCAAGAAAAATCTTTGAGACAGATTGACTTGCCAGATAAACTTCATCTGAGCCCTAGCGCTGTATCACGGATGGTGGCACGCCTAGAAGCAAAAAACTGCGGTTTACTTAGTCGGAGATGTTGTGACCAAGACAAGCGAGCTAGTTTTATCTGCCTCACTAAGGAGGGCCAGACGACTCTTGCTTATCTACAAAAAGCAGTCGAAGAAAGTCTAGAAACAAAAGCAAGTTGGTTATCTTAAAGTTTTTTAAAAAACTTGCGTGCGCAATCAATTTTCTTGACATTCCTTTTTACAAGGAGTAAAATGAAGACATGATTTAGCAAAGGAGAATCCTATGATTGAAATCACTTATCTTGATGCCAGTAAGCAAGAGAGAACCGTAACATTCGAGTCATACGAAGAATTTGAACGTTCTCAACATGCCTGCCTGATTGGTGTCGCAGACTACTACCCTGTCCAAAAACTAACCTACAATGGTCATGTTCTGGACTACCATGGGACTTATGGGGATGTTTTCTTCTATCTCATGAAACAAGATTTAAGCCAATATAACTAAAAAGGAGAAATACTATGGCAAAAGCAATTACAGATGCAACATTTGAACAAGAAACTAAAGACGGATTGGTCTTAGTAGACTTCTGGGCAACTTGGTGTGGTCCATGTCGTATGCAAGGTCCAATCTTGGACAAATTGTCTGAAGAACTTTCAGAAGATGTCTTGAAAATCGTTAAAATGGACGTTGACGAAAATCCAAACACAGCTCGTGCATTTGGAATCATGTCTATCCCTACTCTTCTTTTCAAGAAAGATGGACAAGTTGTTAAACAAGTTGCAGGTGTCCACACTGCTGAACAAATCAAAGCCATCGTTGCTGAATTGAGTTAATTATAAAATCCCCCACCTCTTATCATGGGGGATTATAATATATAAAAAACCTACTCTCCTGTATGAAGAGTAGGTTTTTTGAGTTTCAATTATTCTTCAGTTCCAAGGAAGTTTTTAGCAACAAGAGCTGCAAGAACTCCACCAACGATTGGTGCAAGGATGAAAATCCAAACTTGTTGAAGGGCTGCGCCACCTACCAATACAGCAGGAGCCAAGCTACGAGCTGGGTTTACTGAAAGGCCAGTAATATTCAATCCAACAAGGATCAAAGCTGTCAATGACAAACCGATGACCAAACCAGCAATAGCGCCATTACCTTTGCTTGCTGATGTTACAGTCATGATCACCAAAACAAACAAGAATGTTGCAATTGTTTCAAACAAGAAACCACCAAAGACAGTTACTCCGTTTGCCAAGGCATTTTCACCAAGACTTGCAGTTGACATACCTGAATTCGCTAAGAGGAAGAATACAGAAGCAGATGCAAGGAAAGCACCAACTACTTGACCAAGGATGTAGTTTACAAGCTCTGAAGATGACAAACGTTTGTTCACAAACATAGCGATAGAAACAGCCGGGTTTAAGTGAGCACCTGAAACAGTTCCGATTGAGAAGGCTGCGACTACGATTGCTAAACCAAAAGCAAGAGCAATCCCAAGGTGTCCAAGTCCTTCAACACCATTTCCAAAAACAACAGCTCCTGTTCCGATGAACACAAGCATAAAAGTACCGATTAATTCAGCAACAAATTTTTTCATGATAAGTCTCCTTTTTTCAAACTATGTATTAGTCTATCAGAAGAAGGAAAGGGTTTCAAGAAATGTGCTTGGAAATATTGTGGCCTTTTTCCCTTTACACGATAGTTTTATTTCTCTAACTCTAAACCTTGCAAAGTAAAGTTTTCAATCATTTTGATCTTGAAAAATATTCATTTTTCTAAAAATCAGTCTTTGTTTGACACAAATTTCACAAAGTTGTATACTAAAAAGTGATAGGGCTTCTTTTAGAAACTTATCACTACTCACTTCTAACCCTTTGCTGTTCTTTTTGAACGTTTGAACGGTATCATAGATACCAAAGGAGGAATCATATGCCTAAAGTAGCTATTGTTACAGGTGCAGGTCAAGGAATCGGTTTTGCAATCGCAAAACGCTTGGTTCAAGATGGTTTTAAGGTTGGGGTTTTGGACTATAATGCTGAAACAGCTGAAAAAGCAGTTGCTGAATTGTCAGCAGACAAGGCTTTTGCTGTTGTAGCTGATGTGTCTAAACAAGCAGAAGTTTCTGCAGCTTTCCAAAAAGTTGTCGATCATTTCGGAGACTTGAACGTTGTCGTAAACAACGCTGGTGTCGCTCCTACTACACCTCTTGATACAATTACAGAGGAACAATTTGCTCGCACTTTTGCTATTAACGTCGGTGGGGTAATCTGGGGAGCACAAGCTGCTCAAGCTCAATTCAAAGCACTTGGTCACGGTGGTAAAATTATCAATGCTACTTCCCAAGCAGGTGTTGTCGGAAATCCAAACTTGACTGTATATGGCGGTACAAAATTCGCTGTTCGCGGTATTACTCAAACATTAGCGCGTGATTTAGCTGATTCTGGCATCACTGTCAACGCTTATGCTCCAGGTATCGTTAAAACACCAATGATGTATGATATCGCTCATGAAGTTGGGAAAAATGCAGGAAAAGACGACGAATGGGGTATGCAAACATTCGCAAAAGATATTACATTGAAACGCCTATCTGAGCCAGAAGATGTCGCTGCAGCGGTTAGCTTCCTTGCTGGACCAGATTCAAACTACATTACAGGTCAAACCATTATCGTCGATGGTGGTATGCAATTCCATTAAGATAAAAAAAAGAGGTTGGATAATAATCCAACCTCTTTTATCATCTCTATGATTTCAATTTCCAGAGTCATTTTTGTGTTAGTTAAACTAATCTTTCATCAAGACTAGGAATACTCTCCTGCTCTAAATAGTGTGATTTGCCCTGTTTTAATAGAACACAAGATTAGGAACAGTTTGGATATCCATTTTTTCTGCGAAATCATCAAAAAATCAAAGTTTCCATTGCCGCCATGGATACGTTTATTGACTCTTTCGCGCGCCATTTCAAGAGCATAAAAAATCACCTTTTCTAGGTGATTTTTTCATAGTCTCTTATTTTTCCAATTCAAGCAAAACACTAATGGCTGATAGAGAATAAAGTGGCGCTGTTTCTGCTCGTAGAATGCGAGGCCCAAGTCCTGCAAGGACTGCTCCTTTGGCTTCAAAAGATTCAATTTCTGCAGGGGATAAACCACCTTCTGGACCAAAGATAAAGAGCAGTTTAGCTCCCTTTTCTAACCCAGCAACAGCTTGGATAAGCGCAGCTGATTCTCCTTCTTTGGCTGACTCTTCATAAGCAACCACGACACGATCAAACTGATCAAGTTGTGCTAAGAAGTCTGATTTTCTCTCAAACAGCTCTATGCTTGGAACAAAGTTCCGCTTGCTTTGTTCTGCTGCTCCAAGGGCAATTTTTTCTAACTTCTCAACCTTTTTGCCCAATTTCTTGCCGTCCCATTTGGCGACTGACCAGTCAGCAGGAAAGGCCCAGATTTGGCTGGCTCCGAGCTCGGTTACTTTTTGAGTGATAAACTCCAGCTTATCTCCCTTGGGAAAGCCAGAGGCAATGGTCACTTGGACTGGTAGTTCTACATTGTCAGCTAATTCTTCATCCAACTCAAACTGACGTGCTTCCACATTTACCACGCGCGCCAAGCGCTTGATGCCATCATCAAAGACCAAAGTAACCTCATCATTTTCCTTCAGGCGCATGACCTGAAACATGTGCTTACTGGTTTCCTTGTCCTCAATAGTGACAGGAGAACTAGCCAAACCTTTTACAAAATACTGTTGCATGCTAGCCTCCAATCACACCAGAGATATCCTTAGTTTTTTTGAAGACACAGGCATTCCATTCCCCTTGAATCATATGAGTTTCAAGGAAAAATCCAGCTGCTTCTGCTGACTCACGGACCATGTCCCACTTGTCCCTGATAATGCCACTCATGATGAGGTAACCTTCATCCTTGACCAAGCGATAAGCATCATCCGTCAGATGAATGAGGATATCCGCCAAGATGTTGGCCACGATGACGTCTGCCTCAATCTCCACGCCTTTAAGCAAATCGCCTGGTGCCACATGGATGTTTTCCATGCCAGGATTGAGCTCAATATTCTCCTGAGCAACGCGAACTGCCACATCATCCAAGTCATAGGCGAAGATTTCCTTGGCACCTAGGAGTGAGCTAGCAATAGAAAGAACCCCTGAACCAGTTCCTACATCTAGCACTGTTTCGCCACCACGAAGAACCTGCTCCAAGGCAAAAAGACTCATCTTAGTCGTTGGGTGAGTCCCTGTTCCAAAGGCCATACCAGGATCTAACTTGATAATCTTTTCTCCAGCTGTCGCCTCATAATCCGTCCAGGATGGCACAATGGTCAAGTCATGGGTAATGCGAGCTGGTTCATAGTATTTCTTCCAATTATCTGCCCAATCTTCCTCAGCCAAGGCAGTGGTGCCAATCTTGACTTCACCCAGATCCATAAAGTCCGTCAATTCTGCTAGACGCGCCTGCAAATCCGCTTCAACAACGGCTACATCAACCGTGTCCGGGTAGTAGGCCGTCACCACGATATCTTCCTGTTGCTCAACCTCTGGGAAAATTTCACCAAAACGATCCACATTCCCCACATAGTCCATGCTGTCTTCAATCGCAACACCCTGCGCTCCTAGCTCAATCAAGAGGTTGGAGACTAGCTCCTCACCTTCACGCTTCACTGTAACTTTTAACTCTTGCCATGTTTCCATCTGATTCTCCTTAACACTCTATCAATTCTTCTAATTCTTTTAAGGTCTTGCCGTCCTTATTTTTCCAATCCGTTCGTCCATTCGTATTCATTCCTAGTACAAAAGCAGCTGCATAAGATGGGCTGGAGAACAGTTGTTTTTCTTGTAAAACACCATCTTTAATCACATTTGATTTGATTAATTCCTTACGCAATTCTTTTAGACTTGCTGGTATTGCGGGTGAATCAACCTCATCCACTTGACTGCCTTCTAAAACAACAAAACCTTCCGAAGTCTGTTCACAGATGGCTTCAATCATTCGATTTGATTTCTTTGTTTTTCGCTTCAAATAGAGATAAGTTGAATTTTCATCAGAAACATTCTGATCCGTTTTCTTGGTCATAGGAACAAACACTCGGTACCCTAAGGTTCCTACAATCATCAAAGTATTTTCTACAACCTCATCCAACTCAGACTGCTTTTCTTCTGTTACATTCCCAGAATTGGGCTCATTCCCATTTTTGACAATGAAGCGCCCCGCATCCTTTGCTAATTGTGTAAATTTATTTTCCAAGTAACTTATTTCTGTGGGTCCAAAGGAGTTATTTTGTGTCGTCAAAATAATCACATCATTAAAATAATCTGCATGGTTGTCACGAGTATGTTCCTGAACACGTAAAAGGACACCTTCACCATTTTTGCGATTCGTCGCCTGCCCGATGTAGGTAACATCCTTTTGCTTATCCTCATCACGACCAAATAGGAAATAAATGCCGCTTTGCTTCATTTCATCACGTGATTTTAAATCTGCCAATTGAATTCGAGGAATTTTATAGATCACACCTGTCCAATTTGACAAGGTACATTTAATTATCCCAGTAACTTCTCCATCCATGAGAAACATGTTGATATTCTTACTACGATTTGGCATCTACCTTACTTCCTCCAAATAATCCCTCAATCTCCCCTGTAGCTGAGGCACTGCCTGTTTAGAATTGAGAAATTCCTCAATGCTCATCAGTTTGTATGTCTGTCCTTCATCTCCAAAGGTGATACTGTCAAACTGTTCTTGACTTAGTTGCCCGACCATAAATACTGACTGTCTGCCTTCATAGAGCATGCTGGGATAGACCTTACTCCAGAGCAGGCAATCTTCGGTCAAGTGAATGCCTAGTTCCTCATAAACTTCACGCGCCACGCACTCAAAAGGACTTTCGTCCCCTTCACGACCACCACCCGGCAACTCCCACATATTGGGCCAAGGAATATTTTCCTTGTCATCACGCAAGATGGTTAGTAGCTTATCTCCGCAAAATAGAGCAATTTTGCAGCCTGTGAAATCTAAAATATCTACGTCCACTACAAGCTCCTAGTATCTAGGATAAGGGTAAAATTCTCCCTCTTCCAAGCCAACTTTCCCTTCTTCAAAGACTTCTTGGTTCCATTCCATGACGAATTCTTCTGCTTCTGGGTCTTCCAAAAAGTCCATGAGGGCATCTAGTCCAACCTCTGCAGTATCTTTAAGAAATAGCGCATAATAAGCTAAAAACTCACGAGAAAAACCTTTCTTCGGCAAATAAGGGATGACTGCCAGATAGTCTTCCTCATTAACTATTGACTTGGCAGGGTTGTAAAAAAGTACCGCTTCTTCAAAAAGGATATCATCTGACGAAACCTCTCCGTCTTCATCTACCATCTCCACCCCCGCAGCATTTTGTGCCTCTAGCAAAAAACTCACTTCAACCGCATGATTGCGCTTATCCCAGCTAATCTCATAATCAAAAGGAAAGTTCTTGTCCAACTCTTCTTGTAAAACATCTAAAAATCCGTATGTTGTCATTTTGTCCTCTTTCTATACGACTCTTTAATCGCCCCGAATACTCGGAAATATGCTAAAATAGATACTACCATATTACCACATTCGTATCAGAAAATCCATGTTAGAAAGGGCTGCTATGCCAGACAATCTCGCGCTTCGTATGCGCCCCAAAACCATCGACCAGGTCATCGGTCAGGAGCATCTAGTTGGACCAGGCAAGATTATCCGCCGTATGGTGGAAGCCAATCGCCTATCCTCTATGATACTCTACGGACCTCCAGGCATCGGAAAAACCAGTATCGCTTCAGCCATCGCTGGAACGACCAAGTATGCTTTTCGGACCTTCAATGCGACAGTTGATAGTAAAAAACGTCTCCAAGAAATCGCTGAGGAAGCTAAATTCTCAGGTGGCCTTGTACTGCTACTAGACGAGATTCATCGTCTTGACAAGACTAAACAAGACTTTCTCTTGCCTCTCCTAGAAAGTGGACTGGTCATCATGATCGGGGCGACAACTGAAAATCCTTTCTTTTCTGTCACTCCAGCCATCCGCAGTCGTGTTCAGATTTTTGAGTTGGAACCCTTGTCTAACCAAGATGTTAAAGAGGCCGTTCAAATAGCCCTGACTGACCCTGAAAGAGGTTTTGATTTCCCTGTTGAGTTAGATGATGATGCCCTTGATTTTATCGCAACATCTACCAATGGAGATCTCCGTTCTGCCTTCAATTCGCTTGATTTGGCAGTTCTCTCCACCCCAGAAAATGATGACGGTGTCCGTCACATCACACTCGACATTATGGAAAATAGTCTTCAGAGAAGCTACATCACTATGGACAAGGATGGAGACGGACACTATGATGTTCTCTCTGCCCTGCAAAAATCCATCCGTGGATCCGATGTCGATGCTAGTCTCCACTATGCTGCTCGCTTGATAGAGGCCGGTGACCTTCCTAGCCTAGCTCGTCGTTTGACTGTTATTGCTTATGAAGATATCGGTTTGGCCAATCCCGAAGCCCAGATTCATACCGTGACTGCTCTGGATGCAGCACAGAGGATCGGTTTCCCCGAAGCCCGCATCCTCATTGCCAATGTTGTGATTGATTTGGCCCTTTCTCCAAAATCCAACTCAGCCTATGTAGCTATGGACAAGGCTCTGTCTGACCTTAAAACCTCAGGTCATCTACCAATCCCACGTCACCTGCGAGATGGCCACTATAGTGGTAGCAAGGAATTAGGCAATGCCCAAAACTACCTCTATCCACATAACTACCCAGGTAACTGGGTCAAACAAGAGTACTTGCCAGAAAAAATTCGCAACCATAGCTACTTCTCACCAGAAGATAGTGGAAAATACGAACGTGCCCTGGCTCAACGCAAGGAAACCATTGATAAATTACGAAACTTATGAAATCCTTTTCAAAATTTTTAATTTTCCCTTGATTTTTTTTGAAAAAGTGGTATCATATAATCATAGAAACGCTGTGGTGTACGACTTCACATTTAAGTGTTGACCGACTATTTTTTGTATTATTAGGGAAACAAAAGTCTTCTAACAGCATGTAGGCCGTCTCACACGGAAACAGCTTCAGTTAGAGCGAGTTGCCCACCTGCTTAATTGCGCGGGTTCAATACAAACCGTGAAGTTTCGGCACCAATACAGCTTTTTATTTGCCTCCTTAGCTCAGTTGGTAGAGCAGTAGACTCTTAATCTATGGGTCGCAGGTTCGAGCCCTGCAGGGGGCATCTAAATCAACAGGAAAAAGCCTTGATTTACAAGGCTTTTTTTGCTTGTCTATAACTGATTTGCCCCATCATTTGCCTAACATTTTTTTATGAGCAATCTTTCCAGACATCTCTGATTACGAAAAACAAAAAAGCTATCCTGCCTTTGCAAATTTGGATAAGATAGCGGAATATTTTAATGCAACTCCAACCCAACTCTTTGGAACGAGTAAAGAGATTGAGTTAGAAAAGAGTGTTCTTGAATCTAATGAATACTCTGATAAAGTAAGTGAGATTTTAAAAGCTGTCAAATACATCGAAGATTTTCTAGAAACTGATGGACAGTACTTAGAGGATTTACTTTACTTAACAAGAGGCAACCAACTATACACAGAAGATGGAGATGAGTTGTATATTGATCCAACTTCTCAGAAAAGAACACTTCATAACCAATATGAACCTGGTTTTATTGTAGCAAGGGATAAATCTCCACTAGAACTCTTAATTGAAAATAAGGAATTGTTTGATAAATAGAAAAAGCGAGGATAACCTCGCTTCAGATTGAAGTTAAAATCTTTAGAAGACACTTTTATAAGGACTTTGTCTTCAATCTGTGAAAAGGAGTGGAAACTCCTTTTCTTTTTGTAAGTCAGACTGAAACTTCCAAATTGTTTATTTATTTTATTGACATTTTCTATAAAAATAAATATAATAGTTTTATTATCAGACTATACTATATAGGGGGGATTGAAATGAAATTTTCTAATCGTTTACTGCTATTCCTTGCAGGAGTTGTTTTTGTCCTTTTAGGACTTTTCCTATTTACAAACCCAGTAGCTAATCTTGTTGCTTACAGCTGGTGGATTGCATTTGATTTACTGGTTTCTTCTATAGCAGCTATTTTAGGCTATTTCTCTGCACCAAAAGAGCTTCGCTCACCTGTTTATCTTTTCCAAGGGTTTGTTAGTCTTCTCTTAGCTCTTTACCTCGTTGCTTATGGCTTTGTGACCCTGCCGGTCGTCATTCCGACCATTGTAGGAATTTGGTTAATTGTAGAAGCCATTATTGCTTTCTTTAAAGGCAAACGTCTAGGATTGATTTTCCCTATTATTGGTAGCAATATCACGTGGGTAGCCTTGCTTGTATTTTTACTAGGTCTAGTGATTCTGTTCAATCCAGTGGCTACAGGTGTCTTTGTCGTTTATGTCATTGCCTTTTCATTTTTAGTTACTGGCTTCACCTACATTATTGAGGCCTTTCGTAAATAGTCTAGTTGCTATTTCTATCGCATTCAAAAAAGCTGGGAAATCATATTCCCAGCTTTTTTTGTTGCCTCCTTAGCTCAGTTGGGGCATCTAAATCAACAGGAAAAAGCCTTGAAATCAAGGCTTTTTTACGTCCAATAGCTTTTTGTAGCAAAGTATTTAAAAATAAAAGAGAAGAGAATCTTTCACTCTCTTCTTAGTATATCTTATTAAATTCAGTCTTTCTCAATCTACCTGATTTTCCTTTGCAACGACAAATTCTTTAACCAATCGATAGATAACAGCAAATATGGGTGTAAAGAATATCATCCCAAGTAAGCCAAAGAGATTGCCTCCAATACTAGCAGCCGCAAGCGTGAAAAGGGCTGGCAAACCAATAGACTGACCTACAACTCTAGGATAAATAAGGTTTCCTTCAATCAGCTGTATAACTTGATATAGAAGAAGAGAAAGTAAGGCTTGAGTAGGACTCACTGTGAAGATAAAAATCGCTCCCACAACACAAGCAATCATAGGCCCTACATAAGGAATGAACGATAGCACTCCTGCAAAGATACCTGTCATTACTCCATAGGGTATCCCAAACACGCTGTAACCAACCGCTATCATAACTCCTATGATAACTGCTTCAATCAGCTGACTCATCAAAAATTGGTCATAAGTCTCTATTGCTACTTGTCCAATGTAAGTCAACTTTATCACCACCTTCTCTGGAAGAAAAACTTTTAGAAGTCGACTCGTCATCGCTGCCAAATGTTCCTTACTGGATAAAAATAAAAAGGTGAAGACTATAATCAAAAAGGCATTCATCAAACTTGAAAAAATATTGCCGATATTACTAGTCAGACCTGATAAAAAACCTATCAAAGCTTGGCTAATAGAGCTAGACTGTCCCTGAATTCCTGATACGATAGTTGACAACATGTCTTTGGTTACAAATTCCGAGCTGCCTAGCAATTTCCCAAGTTGAGTAAGGACTGTTGAAAGGACTGTTCCCAGCTGACTAATAGTCTGGGCTAGGGTTGGCAGCACCAAAACCAAAAGAGCAATCACGATTAAGATAAGAGCTAGGAAAACAAGTACCATGGCAATCGGACGACGCAACTCTGCCTTTACCTTCAATTTAACTAAGTACTGTTCAATTTTTTTCATGGGAACATTGAGCACAAAAGCAATAACAGCACCATAAATCAAGGTAGAAGTTACTTCAAAGAGAGATACTGCTCCTGATATAAAGCTTGATGCATTCAGAATTACAAGAGTAACCAGCCCTATAAAAAGTATTAACGGGGTGTATTTTTTTACTAAATTCATAAATTCTCCTTAATAAACATGTTTAGATACGACTATACTATTTGGTTTTTCAAACTCTCGGTCAAGGTAGGCTTGATAAGTTCCTGGTGCGATAAATCCTTTGGGTGAAAGGATATCTGTTCCAGCCTGACCGACTATGGTATCTGCCAAGAGCACACAGTTTGTGGATAAGACAAAGTAGGATTTAAACTTAGATTTGATAAATTTATAAAGTTCCCCATCCGTCTCATGTCTGATTTTATAAGCGTAAGTGTAGTCTTCCTTACCATCACCTGTCGTGATTTTATCTGCACTTGGCTCCCATGGAATCGTCAGTTGTTTCAATTCAGCCAACTTTTTTTGAATTGCTTTTTCCATTTCAGGTGTCAAATCTATTCCGTAACCAAAAAGCGTTTTTTGACTCTCACGTTTACATAGATCGATGTACTTATCGCGGTCACAAAAATATAAGACACCATCTCCTATCATACCAAATAAGGTCTCAGATGACGGATCATAGTTGCCATAAGAAATAACACGACCCTGATAGCAGATATCCACATGACCAATAGCTGAAAACAGGGAGGTCTCAGCTGTATGAACAAAAATTTCTAGCTCTGCTGTCTTACCAGACTTCACTATTCCAAGATGGATATCTTCTTCCTGATCAGCATTTTCTAGCATAAATTTGTTAACTTTTGCTAAAGTTCTTGCAGGGATGAGAGCGGCTAGGACAATAGGTAAGCTAATTCTAATACGACGTTTGAGATGGTTTTTCCCAATTTCCCCTTCAAATAAGAAACCGTCACGGATATTGGACAGACCATAAAGGAAAAAATAAGCCCCTAAAACAAAGAGTTGAAAGACAGAATTCCCCGTAGAGGACAAAAGACTAGCTCCACCAAGAAAAACTAGTAGAATACCATCTAGTAAGAGACGAAAACGAGGTCGAATATTATTTTTACGGTAGAGAACATAGGTGACAAGATTAATCGTGGCCCTAAAAATCTGATAAACTCCAATCACAAGAGCCAGAACATAAATCGGTATATCAGTCGCAAGATTAGAACCTAGCAAATATCCCAGCACTAACAATTTAACCAGTGCAACTCCCAAGGTGTCCGTTGACTGACTTTTTTTGAAAATACGTAATACTAAATCTAAGACCGTTGCTATCCAAGCTAAAAACAGAACCAGTCGAATAACCGTCACTGGCAACCAAGTTCCCGTGACCATCAAGATAAGACCTAGCAGAACAAACAAGAAACCCTGAACAAGTAATTTCTTACCTGTCAGACCTAAAGAAAGAATTTTTTCCATAAAAGACCTTTCAAAAATAATAATTAAGCCCTTTGATCAAATTGACTGGTAAATAGCTGACGGCACAAACAGCCTGTGCCAGCAAGACATGGCGACTGACTGTAGCAATGTCACCATCTTGTCTTTTGCACTTCTGAAATTTGTTTTATTGAGTCGAAATCAGAGCTTTTAAAAACTAGCTAAACTTGAAAGCTAACCATAATTGCTAGATAAAAAAGGTGCAACCAATCCTTCTTGTAAAGGTAGGAAAGAATTATATCCATTCCATTAATTATTTATATATTACCTATTGTGACACAATACTCACTATAATTCAACTTTTTACCTATTTAAAACCATAAAGCCTACATAACTCTTTGAAGAGAACAAAAATCTGAATGTAATAAGATAGTACCCATTACCCATATTATAATTAGATTATGAATTGAAGCTTTTTGGAACTAAAATTAGGAATAATTGAGAAAGTAGGGAGGGAAATTTTGCTTTTACCCCATTTTGAAATAATTTCATTTTAGATTTTTCTAAGTTTCTTTCAAAGAGCCTGCAGGGGGCATCTAAACAACAGGAAAAAGCCTTGATTTACAAGGCTTTTTTGTTTTTCTAAAAGATTTTCTCTAGATATTTAGCAGAATCCCAAGATAGTTTCTCAATGTTCCACTTCTTCCTTAAATCGTACTTTTCCTTGGCTGTATAATCTCATAATCTTCACAAAGCGAACTGGATTGTTTTGGTTATACAAAAGAAATACTGAAAAGAATAACAAGCCAGCAAACCACAAACCATAGCCTTCATCACCAATCGGTTGGCCAAATTTTAGAGGAAGAATCAAGAAATACAAAAGATAATAGATAGACACTATATTTACTGCAAAGCGAGCAAATCGAAAAGGTAAAGCAGACAGTTGTCTAGGATCAAACTGGTTTTTTACAAACAAATTATGAGATGCGGCATAGTAAAAGACTTTCTCTGTCGTCGGCTGTGCTTTGCGAACATTTTTATAGAGTGCTCGTTCAAGTAAAGCAACCAACGAGAAAAACTGCATCAACCAAAATAGAAAAATACAAGCTAGACTAAACCAGTTATAGACACCAATAAACTTGAGGGAAAAGAAGCCCGAAATTGCAGGCCCACCTGCTAGTAAGAGAATTACCAATTGAGGAATAAAGGAATTCGTGTCACCAGCTTTTTCAGTATTGAGCAACCTACTCTTTGGAGCAGCTAGAGCCTCTCCTGTCTTTTGGTCATAATAGACCGCTTGTCCATCACATTCGCCGATAAAGACACGACGGCGTCCGAGAAAAAACATATTGACCTCTTTCTATTTATGAAAATAAGTCTTCAAATTTTAGAATTTTATTATCCTAGTATACCATAAACCAACTTACTAGGTCATAGGATAGCTAAGAGTCACATCTTGCTAAAAGGTTGACAGAACTTCGCTCCATAGGATATGATGGGAATACCTAGAATTTTATCTCTCCATGATCTTTACTCCTTCTACTGAAAAAGCGTTGGTGAGTTCAATTCTATATCTGGAGGTTTCTATGAAAATCTATTATTCAAAATTTGTCGGTGTCGGCTATCTAGTCTTTGCGGCGGGTGTATTCTTTCAATTTTTCTTTTTCCTCGCGCATGGATTGATCGACTTTTCCCAGCTTAGTTTTCTCACTGTGGTTCCAACCATCCTCTTTTTCGCTGCTATCTATTCAACGATTGCAGGCATCAAAAGACTGACTAGTCGTAGGCTCTCCTTTGAATTCTCCTTTGAAGGTATTTATGTATATCCCGGGCTCTTCTTTTCCAAGGAAATCTTCATTCCGAAAGAAGAATTGTTGCGAGCATCGTATGTTGAAGTGGATGTCAGTGACCCCGACCATGTCAACAGCAAGGCTTACTATATAGATTTTGATCTGAGAGAGGTGACCCAGCTAGAAGATATTTCTAAGTCAAACGTCATCATTGATACAAGTGTTCTGATATTGCGTCTCGCCCTTAGCCTCTGTCGATTTAGAGAGGAAGAAAAAGCCGAGTTGGCGACCTATCTAAAAGAAAACTACGGCATTGATTTCTTATATTAGCAAGTAATCAAAAAAGCCCTACATCAGGGCTTTTTTGATATTGTCCTTATTATCTTTCACTTTAACGCGAGCTTGCTAATTAGCCAACTTAAACGTCGTGTAAATTTGAATGCTTAAAATTTTATGCTTCGAAAACTTGTAAAAAAGTAAGGACATTTCACCACCCTTATTTCTGATTGATATTCTTAGTTACGGTAAAACTGGTTATCTTTGTCGCTTACAGATTGACCGATAGACAAGACATCTTGACTGCCATCTGTACCTGTCACTTCGTTTTGGACTCCAGCTGGGGTAAAGATCAGTCGTGCTCCTTGTCCACCACCGACAAGATGAATACCTGTTAAGTAATAGCCATCTCGTATTTAAAGGTTCCATTTGAACTTTGGATCGTTACAATTCCATCTGCTGTGACTGTTGCAGTTGTTCCCGCGTAGTTTTCCCAAGTCCCTACAAACTTAGCGTAAGCCTCTTGTGATTTTTGCTTATCTTCCTTTTGTTCTGCTTGAGTGGTTGTAGCTTCTGTCGCACTATTTGTTTCTGACTTCTGCTCCTCTTTTTGGCCTGCTTCAGTTTTACTTGCGGACTCTGTAGTCACCTTACTTGTTGTTTCCTTTTGGTTTGAAGATGACGTATTCTTGTCAGTCTTTCCACCACAGGCAACCAAGGTCAAGGCAGTCAACAAGGTCAGGACTGATAGGCTCGTATAGCGTAATGTTTTGTTTTTCATAAAAATCTCCTTTGAAATAGACTCAGATAAAAGTAGCTCGTCAGATTTTGCATATATTTGACGGCTGTATCATAGTCTTCAGTGTATCATTTATTTGCTTTTAATTCAACAGCTATCATATATCGAAAAAAGGCTAATCCAAGTAGGAATTAGCCCTTTTATTTCTAGTTTTGATTTGCTCGTTTTTTAGTAGATAAACATGGCATCGCCAAAGCTAAAGAAACGGTATTTTTCATCGATAGCATGTTGGTAGGCTTGGAGGACCAATCCACGGCCTGCAAAAGCTGAGACAAGCATGACCAAGGTAGACTTGGGTAAATGGAAATTAGTAGAAAAAGCATCCACCACCTTCCAGTCATAGCCCGGTTTGATAAAGATATTGGTCCAGCCAGAGTCGGCCTGGATTTGGCCGTCAAACTTGCTTCCGATAGTCTCTAGCGTACGGATAGAGGTTGTCCCCACAGCAATGACACGGCCACCATTTTCTTTGACCTGACGCAAGGTTGCTGCAGCTTCCTCAGACAATTGGTAAAACTCTGAGTGCATCTCGTGCTCATCCAAATTGTCTACTGAAACAGGTCTAAAGGTCCCAAGTCCAACATGTAAGGTCAGGTAGACTAGGTGAACTCCTTTTTGCTGGATTTCTTCTAGTAATTCTTTGGTAAAATGTAGCCCTGCAGTTGGGGCTGCTGCTGATCCACTCTCCTTGGCATAGACTGTCTGGTAACGTTCACGGTCATCCAATTTTTCGTGAATATAAGGAGGCAAAGGCATTTCTCCAAGACTTTCAAGTACTTCTAGGAAAATTCCTTCATACTCAAAACGGACAATACGACCGCCATGGGTTAATTCCTCAGTCACGACTGCGCTTAGGCGACCATCTCCAAAGACAACACGGGTGCCGACCTTGAGACGTTTAGCAGGTTTTGCCAAGACTTCCCATTCGTCTCCTGCTGTATTTTTCAAAAGCAAGAGTTCAACATGGCCCCCTGTTTCTTGTTTTTGACCATGAAGTCGAGCTGGCAAGACACGGGTATCATTCATAACTAGGGCATCACCTGGCTCTAGCATTTCGATAATGGAGTGAAAATGGCGATCTTGAAATTCTCCTGTTTTGCGATTGACCATCAAGAGCTTAGAGGCATCGCGCTTTTCCAGAGGTGTCTGTGCAATCAGCTCCTCTGGCAAGTGGAAATCAAAATCATTGGTATTCATTGGTGTCATTTTTCCTTTTCTTTTCTAATAGAGTTGCATTAGCTGTCAAAGCGAACTTCTTCAAGTAGGTACTCGATGAAACGTTCACCCATCTTGGACAAGCTTGTCTTTTCATGCTGGATATAAACCAGCTCAATCGGATCATCAATATCAAGTGGAATCGAAACGATATTGTCCCCATTAAGATTACTATTGAGGATACCAGTCGCGATGGTATAACCGTCCAAACCAATCAAGAGATTGAACAAGGTCGCACGGTCACTAACAACGATGGATTTCTTGTGGTGTTCCTGTGACAAGATTTCTTCTGAGAAGTAGAAGGAATTATGGGTCCCTTGGTCATAGCTCAAATATGGGAAGTCTTCTAGATCTGCCAACTGCACCTTGTCTCTTTTGGCAAGAGGGTTGGACTTGCTGACAAAGATATGGGGCTGGGCTGTAAAGAGATGATGAGCAACTAGATGGTTGTCATCCAACATCTTCGAAAGAACATCTCGGTTATAGCTATTTAAAAAGAGGACACCGACTTCACTGCGGAAGTTCTTGACGTCGTCGATGATTTCCCAGGTTCTGGTTTCACGCAAAAAAAGCTCATACTTTTCCATATCGCTTTTCTTAAGCAAGGAAACAAAGGCATTGACCACAAAAGCATAGTGTTGTGAAGACACACTAAAAAGCTCGCGATGAGCGATTGGGTTCTTATAGCGTTCTTCTAGAAGTTGAGTTTGTTCGACAACTTGACGGGCATAAGATAAAAACTCCATCCCATCACGTGTGAGGGTAATTCCTTTGGGATTGCGGATAAAAATCTCAATTCCCATCTCATTTTCTAGGTCACGAACTGCATTTGATAGACTAGGTTGAGTGATAAAGAGTTGCTTGGCAGCCTCATTCATCGAACCAGTCTCAACGATTTTGATAATATAGTGTAATTGTTGAATTCTCATGCTTTTATTGTACCATACTTGACGCAATATAAAAAGAACCAGTCACTGCATCTCCCATGATCCCTTTTGAATGTTAAAAGAGGTCGAAACAGTTTCAACCTCTTTTTATCTTTTATTATTAAACAAGCATTTAAACCGAAACCTAGCTTCCTCTTTCCCAGAAGATGGCTAATAAAATCATGGCTCCTAAAACTGATGGGATAATGGCCGTATCAGCTAGGATAGGTCCCCAGGTTCCAAATAGTAACTGACCCAAGAAAGCTCCAATCCAGCCCAAGAACATTTTTCCAAAACATCCCATTCGTTCTCCACGATTGGTGATAGCTCCTGCTAATAGTCCGATCAAAAGACCGACAAACATACTTCCAAGCATAGTTTCTCCTTAAATTGCCCAATCTCCATTGCGGAAGAGTGGTACGCATGTTCCATCCTCACGGATACCATCGATATCCATTTGGTTCGAACCAATCATAAAGTCAACGTGAACGTCTGAACGGTTAAGTCCTGCAGCTTCCAGTTCTTCTTCGCTCATCTCTGCTCCACCAACAACGCTCGTTGCATAAGCGGCACCGATAGCTAAGTGGTTAGAAGCATTCTCATCGAAAAGAGTGTTAAAAAAGGTAATACCTGACTGTGAAATTGGGATTGGATCTGGTACCAAGGCACATTCACCCAAGGCACGCGCACCAGCATTCTTAAAGACGAGGTCCTTCATTACTTGATCACCCTTTTCAGCTGTGATATCAACGATTTGACCATTTTCAAAGGTCACCTTGATGCCTTCGATGATATTTCCATTATAGCTAAGTGGTTTTGTAGAAGTAACATAACCATCTGCACGACGGAAGTCAGGAGCTGTAAAGACTTCTTCTGTTGGCATGTTTGGCAAGAAACCTTCGCCTTGAGCATTGATAGCTCCAGCTGATTCCCAAACGTGGTTCTTAGGCAAGCCAAGTGTCAAATCAGTTCCAGGTGCTGTGTAGTGAAGAGCTGAGAATTGTTCTTTGTTGAGCATTTCTGCCTTGCTCTTCAAGATAGCTGCATGCTCTTCCCAAGCCTTAACTGGATCTTCTTCGTAGACACGGCAAGTTTTGAAGATTTGGTCCCAAAGGAGGTCCACTGCTTCTTCGTCACTCGCAGCATTTGGAAAGACTTTCTTAGCCCACTCTAGTCCAGCAGCAGCTGCTACAGTCCAGCTAACCTTGTTAGATTGAGTTGCGATACGCATTGGCTTCATAGCAATTCCCATAGCTTTAGCAGAAGCTGAAAGTTTTTCTGCATCTACTCCGTTCAAGGCACCTGGGTCAGAAGAACGGACACCGAGACGACTTGCTTTGTTTTCAAGAAGGTAGTTCATCTCAGCAATCTTGTATTCTGGTACATTGTCCAAACGCTCCATCGGCGCGTGAAGGAATTTCTCACGGTTTACAAAGTCATCTGCCCATTGAACGATAACTTCATGTGCACCAAGTGCATAAGCTTCTTTGACGATTAAGTGAGCCAACTCGCGTTGCTCCACATCGATAGAGAGAGCCAAAGTATGACCAGGTTGTACATTCACACCGTTTGCAACCAAAAGCTTAGCGTATTTTTCTAGATTTTCTTTAAAATTTGGTAAAACCATGTTGTTTCTCTTTTCTATTTTTATTTTTCTTTCAAAGCAGACAATAATCCTGCTAAAGCAATAGCACCAGACAAAAGCGCTGTCGATAGAAGAATTGTCTGATCAGCAAGGTCTAATTGATACTCAAACACCTTCTCAGCTGGCTTGTCTTCCGCGAAAATTCTTAGTTTCATTAAATGTCCTTTCTTATTCTTCGTACTCTCCTAGATAGAGACGTCGAGCCTCTGGGCTGTTAGTGAGGATATCTACATAAGTTTCATAGTCATCAAGCAGGGGCTTTCCCAAAGAGATATCTTGTTCTGGATTTATATTTTTCCCATAAAGATAGCAAAGGTAGAGACGCTCATTGAGTGTTGGAAATACTTCAATGGACATGTGTTCAGCCTGGCCTACCCGATCCCAATCCTGTTCTTTGATATCTGGTATGATATAAGCTTGGAAGAGGCCCATAAGTGGATTATCCTCCGGTTGACCACTGTCCTTATCCGCTAGAACTAAAGAACAGCGTCGACCAAAACCAGCTACTTGGCGCTCCCGTCCCTTTACCGAAACAGTAATAGGATGTCCTCCAATATGGCTATAAATCCATTCTTTGGGTAGTTCATAATCTAACAGGGGTTCAAGATTTTTAACAATCGTTACAGGACTATAGCGTAGAAACTGACGAGTAACTGCTTTACAAAAGAGGATATCCTCCTCTTTCAAGGTCACTCCCTTCCAGTTATTTTCTTCGTTAAAATGGTTGAAAAATACCAGATAGGGATCACGCACCATTTGTGCTAATACGTAAACGCCATTTCGCAAGCGTATGGAAATAACTCTCCCTGGTTTCCAAGGTGTTGCTCTTTTTTTCTTTACCATCATTAACTAACCTCAAACCTACATAAGACATTTCAAATTCTTAAAACAAATCATCAAACAAACTCAGCTGGTTATCCTCTGGCATATTGCCAAGAATGCCCATTTCATCCATCTTTTCAACCAAGGTTGATGAGAGCCCACCACGCTTGCGGAGTTCTGTTTTAGAGAGGAATTCTCCCTCTTGACGAGCACGAACCAGTTGCTTGGCAACGTTCTCTCCTAGACCATCCATAGCGACAAACGGTGGGATGAGGGTGTCTCCGTCTATGATGAATTCAGTCGCATCACTGCGATAGAGGTCTAACTTGCCAAATTTAAAACCACGTTCCCACATCTCATTGACGATTTCAAGTGTTGTGTAAAGGTCAATTTCTACGTTAGAAGCTTCATTGTTCTTGCGCTTTTCAGCAATTTCTTGCATCTTACGTTTGATAGCTTCCAAGCCTGCACCCATGGTCTTGATATCAAAAGCCTTGGCACGGATGGAGAAGTAAGCACAATAATAATAAATCGGATGGTGAACCTTGAAGTAGGCCACACGAAGGGCCATCATAACGTAGGCAGCCGCGTGGGCTTTAGGGAACATGTACTTGATTTTCCCACAAGATTCGATATACCACTCAGGGACATTATTAGCCTTCATGGCTTCGATATAACCGTTACGCTCTTCTTCAGAGATTTTGAGCCACATTCCCTTACGTACACGCTCCATGATGGTAAAGGCCATCTTTGGATCTAGACCAGCGTGCATGAGGTAAACCATGATATCATCCCGACATCCGATAACGGTTGACAGGTCCGCAATTCCAGCCTTGATCAAGTCTTGGGCATTCCCCAACCATACATCGGTACCGTGAGACAATCCAGAAAGCTGTAGCAACTCCGCAAAGGTCGTCGGATGGGTTTCATCCACCATTCCGCGAACAAAGTTGGTCCCAAACTCTGGAATTCCAAGCATACCGGTTGAAGTACCGATTTGTTCAGGTGTCACTCCCAGGATATCTGTACCCGAGAAGAGGGCCATGACACCAGGGTCGTCCATAGGGATATCATTTGGATCAATGCCTGATAAGTCCTGAAGTTTCCGAATCATGGTCGGATCATCATGACCAAGGACATCAAGCTTGAGGACGTTCTCATCGATATCGTGGAAGTTAAAGTGAGTAGTCTGCCATTCAGCAGTTACATCATCTGCAGGATACTGTACCGGAGTAAAGTCATAGACATCCATATAGTTAGGGATAACAACGATTCCTCCTGGGTGCTGACCGGTCGTACGTTTAACACCTGCGGCTCCTTGAGCTAGGCGCTCTACTTCGGCTTCACGGTAGAACTTGCCATAGTCACGCTCGTAACCCTTGACAAATCCATAGGCTGTTTTAGCAGCCACCGTACCAACCGTTCCTGCACGGAAGGCATATTCTTCCCCAAAGATATCACGAACATCCAAGTGAGCACTTGGCTGGTCCTCCCCTGAGAAGTTCAAATCGATATCGGGAACCTTATCCCCGTCAAAACCAAGGAAGGTCTCAAAAGGAATGTCCTGTCCATTCTTACTGAGCTTGTGGCCACAGTTAGGACAGTCTTTATCTGGCATATCAAAGCCTGAACCGTAAGAACCATCTGTGATAAACTCACTGTACTGACACTGACCACAGACATAGTGAGGAGATAGCGGATTAACCTCGGTAATCCCAATCATGGTCGCAACGAAACTAGAACCGACAGACCCACGTGAACCAACCAAATATCCTCGTTCGTTGGAACGGTGCACTAGCATCTGTGAAGCCAGATAAATAACGGCAAATCCATTCCCCAAGATAGAAGTCAATTCCTTTTCAATCCGTAAATCAACGATATCTGGGAGTGGGTTCCCATAGATTTCGAAGGCTTTTTTGTAGGTTAACTCGGCAACTGTTTCTTCGGCTTTGTCAATGAAAGGTGTGTACAAATCACCCTTTACAACTTCCACAGGTTCAAAGATTTCTGCCAAGGCATTGGTGTTTTCAATGACAATCTTACGAGCCAAATCTTCTCCTAGAAAGGCAAACTCATCCAACATTTCATTGGTTGTTCTAAAATGCGCCTTGGGTAGCGGAGCTGGTTGGGCAGCTTCTCCATGGCCGATCGTTCGGTTAATCATGGCACCCTGACCTAGACTTCGTACGATAATCTCACGATAAATCTCATCCTCAGGTTCGAGATAGTGGACATTTCCTGTCGCAAGAACCGGCTTGCCGAGACGATCTCCAACCTCTATCAAACTCTTGATAATGGTGTGGAGCTCCTCCATGTCCTTGACCTGCTCTTTGGCAATCAGAGGTGCATAGATAGCTGGAGGCATCACCTCAATAAAGTCATAGTATTTAGCAACTTCGACCGCCGCATCTACACCCTGTGATACGACTGCATCAAAGACTTCTCCTTCCGTACAAGCCGATCCCAAGATTAAACCTTCTCGATGGGCATCTAGTACTGTACGTGGAATCCTTGGAACTCCTTCAAAATACTGGGTATTTGAGAGAGAAACCAGCTTAAAGATGTTTTTCAAGCCTACTTGATTTTTTACATAGATAGTCGCATGCTTGACGCGAGCTTTTTTATAAGAGTCCGTACTGATTAAATCAAGGTTTAATCGTGCCAAATCTGTCACACCATGTTTTTCTGCCACTTCCTTGATAAAGATAAAAAGCAGACGGCCAGTTGCTTCCGCATCATAGTTGGCCATGTGGTGGTGTTCTAGGGCAACTCCAAAACGCTTGGTCAAAGGTCCTAGACCGTGGCGCTTGTATTCAGGATAGAGATTTCTTGCGAACTCTAGCGTATCGATGACAGGCTGAGTGATTTTTGGAAGACCATGACGTTCATAATTAGCATTCATAAAGCCAACGTCAAAGGTCGCATTGTGGGCTACAAGAACGGTATCTTTACAGAATTCTTGGAATTCTTTCAGAACTTGAACCAATGGTTTGGCATTTTTTACATGGTCATCCGTAATTCCCGTCAATTCTGTCGTAAAGGCTGATAAGGGGTGCCCAGGATTGATAAATTCATCAAACTCAGCAATGATATTCCCCTTATACATCTTGGAAGCTGCCACCTGAATTAAATCATTATAGATAGCAGATAGACCAGTCGTTTCCACGTCAAAGACTACATAGGTAGCTTCAGAAAGATCCATCTCAACTTCGTTATAGACGATAGGAACACGGTCTTCAACGATATTGGCTTCCATCCCATAAATGAGCTGAATACCAGCTTTCTTTGCTGCCTTATAACCATGAGGGAAGGACTGAACATTTCCATGGTCCGTGATTGCTACGGCTTTGTGTCCCCATTTGGCTGCTGTTCCAACGATTTCTTCGACCTCAGGAAGAGCATCCATCGTCGACATATTGGTATGGGCATGAAATTCAACACGACGCTCACCTTCTGGCATTAAGTCCTTACGCTCATAGTGAACGACTTCCTGAACATCTTGCACATTCATGGTCAAATCTCGTGTGAAATTATTCATCTCAACATTCCCACGGACACGGAGCCATGAATTTTTCTTAATCATGTCAAACTTCTGAGCTTCTTCTTCGTTTTTGACCCATTTTTGCATAGAGAAACTAGAAGTATAGTCGGTCATCTTGAAGTTAATCAAGACACGACCTGTTCTAGTCACCTTCTGCTCAACATCAAAGACAACACCCTCAAAAACCAGACGATTTTCTTCGGTATTGACCTCGATCATAGGAGTAATTTCTTCCTTGTCTAGTTTTGGCTTAGCAGCTGCCTTCTTAGCCTGAAAATCAAAGACAGGTTTATCCTCAACTGGAGGAGGCGGTGCCATCTGTTCTAACTGCTCCATAGCACGAAGAGTCTCTTCATTGGCAGCCTGAACAATCATTTGATTTTCCGAATGGAAAGCTTCTTGCTCTTCCTTGGTCAAATCTTCATTTTTCTCTAAAACACAAGTGAATTTAGGAAAGCCAAAAAGTTCCAGCTGTTTACTGAGATTTGGTAGGTGGTTTTTTCTGAAATGCTCTGTATCTGCTGCTTCAGAGGCCTCAATAATCAACTGATCATTTTTAAATCGAACCTGAAAATCCTGATACATGGTTCGAAAGCCTTGACTAGAACAAGGGCCAGCTGAAAAAGCCTCCCGATAGTAGGCCTGTAAAAGCTCTCTTGAAAAATCTTGATCTTTCGTTTTAATCTCGAAAGTCGCTTGATTTCCCGTTTTTGAAAATTCTTCTTTCAATCCCTTCTTCAATGCTAAAAAGAGTTCAAAGGGCAGGATATTCTCAAATACAAAACGAAACTCCCAAATGTTACTTTGTTTGTGTACAATAACTTGTTCAATTTCAGCCTGGGAGAAGGCCTCATGATTTCTTATCTCAGCGGGAATTCCCAACTGATTCATTAAAATTTCAAAAGTGGTTGACATCCATTTTCCTCACAATATACTCCTTCTATTTTACCATATTTGAGGCAATTTTAGCTATTTCTACCAAACAGAAAAAGAAGCCACAAAGTGACTTCTTTTAAAGTGACAGTGAATTATTCTTCACCTTTGTTTTTCTTAATGATTTCTTCTTGTACTGACTTAGGTACATCTTCGTAGTGGTCGAATACCATCATGAATGTACCACGTCCTTGTGATGCAGAACGAAGAACTGTTGCGTAACCGAACATTTCAGCAAGTGGAACGTAAGCACGAACGATTTGGCTGTTACCGTGTGCTTCCATACCATCTACACGTCCACGACGAGCAGTTACGTGACCCATAACATCACCAAGGTTTTCTTCTGGAACAGTGATTGTTACAAGCATCATTGGCTCAAGGATAGCTGGTTGTGCAGTCTTAGCAGCTTCTTTAAGTGCAAGAGATGCAGCGATCTTGAAGGCAGTTTCAGATGAGTCGACATCGTGGTATGAACCATCGTAAAGCTTAGCTTTAACGTCAACCATTGGGTAACCAGCAAGAACACCGTTAGCCATAGATTCTACCAAACCTTTTTCAACCGCTGGGATAAATTCACGAGGAACCACACCACCGACGATTGCGTTTTCGAATTCGAATCCTTTTCCTTCTTCGTTTGGAGTAAATTCAATCCATACATCACCGAATTGACCTTTACCACCAGACTGACGTTTGAAGAATCCACGTGCTTGAGTAGAAGCGCGGAATGTTTCACGGTAAGATACTTGAGGAGCACCTACGTTCGCTTCAACTTTGAACTCACGACGCATACGGTCAACAAGGACGTCAAGGTGAAGCTCACCCATACCAGAGATAACTGTTTCACCAGTTTCAACGTTAGTTTCAACGCGGAATGTTGGATCTTCTTCAGCCAATTTTTGAAGGGCGATACCCATCTTGTCTTGGTCTGCTTTAGATTTTGGTTCAACCATCAATTGGATAACTGGTTCTGGAACGTTGATTGACTCAAGGATGATTTTAGCTTTTTCATCTGTCAATGAGTCACCAGTTGTAGTGTCTTTCAAACCAACGGCAGCAGCGATATCACCTGAGTAAACAGTGTCGATTTCTTGACGGCTGTTAGCGTGCATTTGAAGGATACGTCCGATACGTTCACGTTTACCTTTAGAAGTGTTCAATACGTAAGAACCTGATTGAAGAACACCTGAGTAAACACGGAAGAATGTCAAACGACCTACGAATGGGTCAGTCATGATCTTGAAGGCAAGAGCTGCAAATGGCTCTTCATCAGATGCTGGACGAGTTTCTTCTTCATCTGTATCTGGGTTGATACCTTTGATCGCTGGGATGTCAAGTGGGCTTGGAAGGTAGTCGATAACCGCATCAAGCATCAATTGAACACCCTTGTTCTTGAAGGCAGAACCACAAAGTACTGGGTAGAATTCAACGTTGATAGTCGCTTTACGGATACCAGCTTTCAATTCCTCGTTAGTGATTTCTTCACCTTCGAGGTATTTCATCATCAATTCTTCGTCAGTTTCAGCAACTGCTTCAACCAATTTTTCACGGTATTCTTGAGCTTGTTCAAGGTATTCAGCTGGAATATCTTCTTCAAGGATATCTGTACCAAGGTCGTTAGTATAGATTTCAGCTTTCATCTTGATCAAGTCGATGATTCCACGGAAGTCATCTTCTGAACCGATTGGCAATTGAATTGGGTGAGCATTTGCTTGAAGACGATCGTGAAGTGTGCTTACTGAGTAAAGGAAGTCAGCACCGATTTTATCCATTTTGTTGGCAAATACGATACGTGGAACTCCGTACTCAGTTGCTTGACGCCAAACTGTTTCAGTTTGAGGCTCAACACCTGATTGTGAGTCAAGAACTGTAACCGCACCGTCCAATACACGAAGAGAACGTTGTACTTCGATTGTGAAGTCCACGTGTCCTGGTGTGTCGATGATGTTTACGCGGTGGTTGTTCCATTGAGCTGTTGTCGCAGCAGATGTGATAGTGATACCACGTTCTTGCTCTTGCTCCATCCAGTCCATTTGTGACGCACCTTCGTGAGTTTCACCGATTTTGTGGATTTTACCAGTGTAGTAAAGGATACGCTCAGTTGTAGTTGTTTTACCAGCATCGACGTGAGCCATGATACCGATATTACGAGTTTTTTCAAGTGAAAATTCGCGTGCCATGAGGTTTGTTTCTCCTATTATTTTTTATTTCTATTCTATTATAACACGATTTAATAAAAACGGATAGGCAGGACCTACCCGTTCTCAGTGTTTATCTTGTTTTTTTGTTGGTTCCAACTTGTAGATAAGTTGAGTTGAACTTGAGCTAAAAGCTCGAGTTAACTGATTTGAACCCGAGCGAGGCACGGTGCAAAAAAGATAAACTGCTTTGTGTTCACGGAACACTGCATCAGTTTCCTATTTTTGCCTTGGGCCTTTACCGCTCTTGGTATCATTTTATTACCAACGGAAGTGTGCGAAGGCACGGTTAGCTTCAGCCATACGGTGAGTGTCTTCACGTTTCTTAACTGCTGCACCAGTGTTGTTAGCAGCATCCAAGATTTCTTTTGCAAGACGGTCTTGCATTGTGTGTTCACCACGAAGACGAGCGATTGTTACCAACCAACGAAGTCCAAGTGTTGTACGACGTTCTGGACGAACTTCAACTGGGACTTGGTAGTTAGATCCACCAACACGACGTGCACGTACTTCAAGTACAGGCATGATGTTTTCCATTGCTGTTTCAAATACTTCAAGTGCATCGTTACCAGTAGCTTCTTTGATTTGCTCAAAAGCACCGTAAACGATTGAAGCAGCTGTACCACGTTTACCGTCAAGCATAACGCGGTTGATAAGACGAGTAACTAATTGTGAATTGTAAAGCGGATCTGGCAATACGTCACGTTTTGGAGCTCTATTTTTACGACTCATTTCTCTTTATCCCCTTTCCTTATGCTTTTTTCGGACGTTTAGTACCGTATTTAGAACGGCCTTGTTTACGATCGTTAACACCTGCAGTATCAAGTGCACCACGGACGATATGGTAACGTACCCCTGGAAGGTCTTTTACACGTCCACCACGAAGAAGCACCACACTGTGCTCTTGCAAGTTGTGTCCGATACCTGGGATGTAGGCAGTAACTTCGATAAGGTTGCTCAAACGTACACGAGCAAATTTACGAAGGGCAGAGTTAGGTTTTTTAGGTGTCATTGTTCCAACACGAGTTGCAACACCACGTTTTTGTGGTGAAGAAACGTTTGTTTGAACTTTTTTGTGACTGTTGTAACCAACGTTCAAAGCTGGTGATTTAGATTTTTCTACTTTTGATTTACGCGGTTTGCGAACCAATTGGTTAATTGTAGGCATCTACATTCTCCTGTGTTTTTTTATTTTTGGTGATGATACACTTGGTGACAGCTATCATCTGTGTGTACTTTTGCAACATTTGTCAGCACGTCCCTGTACACTCTTGAGAGACCAAAAGTAAAAAGTACCGTCTAACATTGTACCACGTTTTTTCTATTTTTGTCAATATATTTCTTCTTATTTTTTGACTTCTTTGCTCTTAAATTTAGTTGAAAACGTTCGCCTACCAGATAGACTCTTCAACCGACCACATAGACAAAGCATCTTGTATTTGTCGACAAAATGGTGTTTAATAGATTTGTAAGTAAGAGATCTCTATTACAACTTGATGAAAGGAGAAATTATGAAAGTCAGACTCGATATTGATCAGCAATACACTGAAGAGCAAATCATCATAGAGGCACCGTCCTTGTCCCCTAAAATTCAAAAGGTTCAGAACTTTGTCCAATCCCTAGATCAAAAAGATACCATAAAAGGGAAATTCCAAGACCAGGTTTATCTCATTGAAATTGGTCAGATCCAGCGAATTTACATTGAAAATCGTAAAGTTTTGGCTGAAACGGATAGTCGAACCTATGCACTTGACATTCGTCTCTACCAAGCAAGTGAAATTCTACCTGCTTCCTTTATCCAAATTTCCCAATCGGAAATTGTCAACATTGATGCAATTAGTCATCTAAAACTAACCTCTAACGGCTTGATTGAAATCTATCTAAAAAACGAAAGTTTTACCTACTCATCTCGCCGTTACCTCAAAACTATTAAGGAGAAATTAGAACTATGAAAAAACAAGTATTTCACGATGCCACAACTGGTATCCTCATCGGCCTCATTCTATCTATTATCTTTTCACTCATTTATTCCCCAAATAACTACGCGCCACTTAGTCCAGAGTCAGCTATTGGTCAATTCATGAGCAGTCATCAGGTTCACGGTGCTCTAGTTTTACTCTACTGTACACTTATCTGGTCAGCTATTGGAGTCCTCTTTAGTTTTGGTAGCCGTCTATTCGCTCAAGATTGGAGCCTTCTTCGTGCGACTGTCACTCACTTCTTCCTTATGTTGCTAGGTTTTGTACCTTTAGCAATCCTAGCAGGCTGGTTCCCTCTTCACTGGACTTTCATCCTTCAGCTCATCCCAGAGTTTGCCATCGTCTACCTCATCATTTGGACGATTCTCTACAAAAGAGAATCAAAGAAGGTTGCCCACATCAACCAATTATTGGCTAAGAAAAAATAAGACCTAAAAACCCACTCCGTTTTGTGAGTGGGTTTTTGCTTATAATTTTTGTTTCAGCTCTAATAAGAGATTCATGGCTTGCATCGGTGTCATATTGTACACATCTACTTGGGCCAATTCTGCTAGGATAGGATTTTCTTCCTTTTCATCAAAGAGAGACATTTGCTCATTGACAACATTCCTTTGATTGATAGAAATTGGATTTTCCTGACCTTGGCTCTCTAGTTGAGTTAGAATCGCATCCGCTCTTGCTAGTAAGTTTGCTGGCAAACCTGCAATCTTAGCAACGTGAATACCGTACGATTTGTCTGCTGGACCTGGTTCAATCTTGTGAAGGAAGGTAACCTGTCCATTTTGCTCAAGCGTAGCCACGTGAACGTTAACCAGATGTCCCAGACTAGTCTCAAGGCTAGTCAATTCATGGTAGTGCGTTGCAAAGAGAGTCTTGGCTCCAATATGCTCATGGATGTACTCGATGATAGACTGGGCTAAAGCCATCCCATCATAAGTTGCGGTTCCCCGACCAAGTTCATCAAAGAGAATCAGAGAGTTCCTGGTCGCATGACTAATAGCATTATTAGCTTCCATCATCTCTACCATAAAGGTGGACTGGCCTGAAACCAAATCATCAGCTGCACCAATACGAGTGAAGATAGCATCAAAAATTGGCAGTCGAGCACTTTCTGCAGGGACATAAGAACCCATCTGTGCCATAACTGCTGTTATAGCTAACTGGCGCATATAAGTTGACTTCCCGCTCATATTAGGCCCTGTAATCAGTTGAATGCTGGTCTCTTCATCCATCTGGATGCTGTTTGGGATATAGGTTTGAGCTCCCATGACCTTTTCAACGACGGCATGACGACCTTTTTGGATATCTATGCTAGAGTCTTCCCCAAACTCTGGTCGAATCAGGTGTTGTTTTTCTGCAACTACTGCCAAGCCTTGCAAGACATCGACAGTAGCGATTCCTTGAGCCAGAGCCTGTAGACGTTGGATATACTTGCCAACCTCCTCACGAATACGCATAAAGATTTCGTACTCTAGGTTTGCTGATTTCTCACGCGCCTCTAGCATTTCACCTTCGATACGCGCTAACTCCTCTGTCCCAAAACGCTCAGAGTTTTTCAGCGTAGCCTTGCGGAAAAAGTGGGCTGGTACGTTGCCTAGCTGCGAGTTGGTCACATGGAAATAGTAGCCGTCTTTTTTATTGTAGTCAATCTTGAGAGTATGGATGCCAGAGTTTTCTCTTTCCTTGGCCTCGATCTCAGCAATCCAGCTGGTCCCCTCTCTGAGAACACGACGGTATTTATCCAAGGTCTCATCAAAGCCCGTTCGGATAATACCACCTTCGGTAATCACGTGAGGAGCCTCAGGAGCAATAGCTGCACTAATCAAACTTTCCAACTCAGGAATAGCATCTAGTTGTTCAATCAGATAAGCTAGAGCTGGTTGCTCCATTCCCTCTAAAATGGCGCGAATCCTTGGAACACTTCCCAAGGTAGTCGCTAGTTGCAAGAGATCTTTAGGATTGCTTTTTCCAAAAGAAACACGACTAGCCAGACGCTCAATATCATAGACTCCCTTGAGGCTTTCTGTCAAATCACTGCGCTCAAAGAAATAATCCAGAAAGACTTGCACAACTTCCTGACGTTCTAAGATACGGTCCTTATCAATCAAAGGGCGTTGAATCCAAGAACGCAAGAGTCGCATACCCATAGCAGTCTTGGTTTCATCTAGTAGCCAGAAAAGGCTGCCTTGTTTCTTACCTGAGCGAGCATTTTCAACCAAATCCAAACTGGCCTTGGTTGCATAATCCATCTGCATAAAATCTTTGATTTCATAGCGAATAACTGGTTTTAAGTGATTCAACTCTCTCATCTGCGTTCGATGAACATACTGAAGAAGTTTTCCACTGGCTGCTCCTTCAACAGTTGTCAATCTTGAATCCAACAGGTGAACGTCTTCATATATTTCCTGTTCGTAGGAAAGGACTAGATTCATTTGACGACTGAGAATCTGTTCTTCCGCTTCGGATAGTTCGTAGCCAATCACTACTTCTCTGGCCTTTAGATTGCGGATTTCACCACAGACTAGAGAAAAATCTGATAGTCCTGTCACATAAAAATCACCTGTCACCAGGTCCATGTAGGCCAAACCATATTGAGCCCCATCATGATCAATAGCTACCAAAAAGTTGTTCTGGCTATCTGGCTTGCTACTATCAACGACTGTCCCTGGTGTAATAACCTGAACAACTTCACGTTTAACGACACCCACAGCTTGTTTGGGGTCTTCCATCTGTTCAGCGATGGCAACCTTGTAGCCACGCTCCACTAGAACATCGATGTACTGTTGGGCAGAGTGATAGGGTACACCTGCCATAGGAATAGGATTTTCAGCATTTTTATTGCGACTGGTCAGTGAGATTTCTAGTATCTGTGCAGCATTGACGGCATCTTCATAAAACAACTCATAAAAATCACCCATGCGAAAAAGCAAAAAAGCATCTGGATATTGTTTTTTGATATCCACATACTGTTGCATACCAGGTGATAATTTTTCAGTAGTCATTTACTCTCTCCTTGTAAAAACAGTCCTGAGAGAAGCTCTCAAGACCTTATCTATCTTCCATTAACTCTAGCAAGCGTTCTTCCATGACTTTAGCTGCATGTTGATCCTTACAGATAACCAACAAGGTATTCGCTCCGGCAACAGTACCTAAGATCCACCCATCTTTATTTGAATCTACTACATTGGCTAAAACGGATGCTTCTCCAAGTTTAGTGTGGAGAACCAAGGTGAATTCGGCTCTTGCAACACCCTCTAAGTGATGTGAAAGGAATTCGACCAGATCAATCTTCTCTGTCTCATTTGCTAGCACATAGTAAACAACATCGTTTTTCTTAACTTTGGTTAAGCCAAGCTCTCGCAAATCACGGGATAATGTCGTTTGTGTCACAAAGACATCACAGGCTTCCAATCGATCTTGAATTTCCTTTTGAGTTCCTAGTTTTTCTTCTGTAATCATTCGCTTGATGAGCTGATGACGTTCTCTTTTTCTCATAAGATCCTTTCGATTGCATATTTATTACATTTTACATTTTTTTAATAAGAACATTATATCAAAAAAACTGGATATTTCAAAAAATATCTCTTCTTTCAAAAAAAATGTAGTAAATTATGATAAAATAGTAGAAAAGCCCTAAAGGAGCCTTAAATGAATACAAAAGAATTGATTGCTAGCGAGTTGGCTAGCGTCATTGATAGCCTGGACCAAGAGGCTATTTTACATTTACTAGAAACACCTAAAAACTCAGATATGGGAGATATCGCCTTCCCTGCCTTCTCATTGGCAAAGGTTGAACGCAAAGCTCCTCAAATGATTGCTGCTGACATTGCTGAAAAGATCAACAGCCATGCTTTTGAAAAGGTTGTAGCAACAGGTCCTTACGTAAACTTCTTCCTTGATAAGGCTGCCATTTCTGGTCAAGTACTGCAAAATGTTATCACTGAAAAAGAGCACTACGCTGACCAAGAGATTGGTAATCAAGAAAATGTCGTTATTGACATGTCTAGCCCTAATATCGCTAAACCATTTTCAATCGGTCACCTTCGTTCAACTGTTATCGGAGATAGCTTGTCACATATCTTCCAAAAAATCGGCTATAAAACTGTCAAGGTCAACCATTTGGGAGACTGGGGTAAACAGTTTGGGATGTTGATTGTTGCCTACAAGAAATGGGGTAACGAAGAAGCTGTCAAAGCTCATCCAATCGATGAACTCCTTAAGCTCTATGTCCGCATTAATGCTGAAGCTGAGAACGACCCAAGTTTGGATGAAGAAGCACGCGAATGGTTCCGCAAGCTTGAAAACGGCGATGAGGAAGCTCTTACTCTTTGGCAATGGTTCCGCGATGAAAGCTTAGTAGAATTTAACCGTCTTTACAATGAGCTTCAAGTCAAATTCGACAGCTATAACGGAGAAGCTTTCTACAATGATAAAATGGATGCAGTTGTAGACATCCTTTCTGAAAAGGGACTATTAGTCGAATCAGAAGGTGCTCAAGTTGTTAATCTCGAAAAATATGGAATTGAACACCCAGCTCTTATCAAGAAATCTGACGGTGCAACTCTATACATCACACGTGACTTGGCTGCGGCCCTCTACCGTAAAAATGAGTATCAATTTGCCAAATCTATCTATGTCGTTGGTCAAGAGCAATCAGCTCACTTTAAGCAACTCAAGGCTGTCTTGCAAGAAATGGGTTACGATTGGAGCCAAGACATTGTCCATGTTCCGTTTGGCTTGGTTACAAAAGAAGGGAAAAAACTTTCTACTCGTAAAGGGAATGTTATCTTGCTAGAACCAACTGTTGCAGAAGCCATCAGCCGTGCTAAAGCGCAGATCGAAGCCAAAAATCCTGAACTTGAAAACAAAGACCAGGTCGCTCATGCTGTTGGGGTTGGTGCCATTAAATTCTATGACCTTAAAACTGACCGTACAAATGGATATGACTTTGACCTTGAAGCTATGGTATCCTTCGAAGGGGAGACTGGCCCTTATGTTCAATATGCCTACGCTCGTATCCAATCAATCTTGCGTAAAGCCGATTTCAAACCTGAAGCAGATGCCAACTATAGCTTGAACGATGCTGAAAGCTGGGAAATCATTAAGCTAATCCAAGACTTCCCACGTATCATTAAACGTGCAGCTGATAATTATGAACCTTCTATCATCGCTAAATTTGCGATCAGCTTAGCGCAAGCCTTCAACAAATACTATGCCCACACTCGTATCTTGGATGAAAGTCCGGAGCGCGACAGCCGTCTAGCCCTTAGCTATGCAACAGCAGTTGTCCTCAAAGAAGCCCTTCATTTGCTAGGCGTAGAGGCACCAGAGAAGATGTAATTCAGTACCAACAATTGGAACTAAAGTTCCTAATTGTTGGACGCTAGCCGCTTTTATGCGGACTAGCTAACTGCCTTACTAGTCATGGCCCCTAAATATAATCGATTTAGGGGCCACGACGTCGTAAATAAGGCGTTTTGCCTAAACGCTTTACTAATTCATCTAACCAAATAATATCGATTTGGTCAGGCTCATGTCGTAGGCTTTTAATCATTTTATTGTAAAGCAAGCTAAGTAACTAACGCCAAATCCTATTAGGACTTTGGCTAGGCGCTTCACTAGTTTTAGGACATAAATATGATCGATTTATGTCCTAAAACGTCGTAATCTTAAAGTTATTGGAACTAAAGTTCCTAAATATAATCGATTTAGGGACCACGACGTCGTAAATGAGGCGACTTGCCTAAACGCCTTACTAATTCATCTAAACAAATAACAAGTGCCTAGGAGCTGCAGTATTACCAGTCGAAAGGCGAAGGATATTCGTTTTTCTCTAACCACTTACTTCTTTATCACCTAGGGAGAATTTTTATGAGCCAATATGCTTATATCTTAGTTGTTATCAGTCTTCTTTTTCTCTTTCTTGTCAACAAATATGAAAAAGAGAAACTTCAAAGACTGATTCAGGACCAACTATTGAAAGATCAAGATTTTCGTGCAACTATCAAAGAAAAAATCCAAACGATAGAAAATATCAATGATGTCATTGATTACGTGAATAAAGGCTACCGTTTAGGGATTCCCATTTCAAAAGAAATCGTTGACGAAATTCGCAACTAACAAAAAGACTCGAGATGACATTTCTCGAGTCTTTTTATTTATTTCTGACAGCTAAGATTCCTACCAGGATAACAATCCCTAATGATACCATGGTTCCTACTGGTGCTACATTTTCATCAAAAATTTTCTCAGAGAACAGTAGCAGAGCAATCGCTAATAGTAGCAAGGCACTGCATAGCATAATATCCTTGAAGCTTGGTTTACGTTTTATATACTTTAAAAATGATCTCTGTAATTTACTCATTTGAACTGTTCTCTTTTGAAATAGTTCTATGATCCTTGGGATAAAAATCTAGCCCAGCAACTCTATCCTCTTACAAGGATTCAAGTTCATAAAGCTCTGCAATAATCCCAGCAACCTTCTTGATGTCTCCCAACATACCACGCATTTCAAAGTCGGCTAGGACTGGAAAACCAAAGCGCTGGCTATATTGTTTGGCGGTCAAACAGTATTGGTTGTTAAAATTGCGGTTACCCGATCCTACGACACCAAAACACTTGCTAGCATTATCACCATATGCGATAAAGTCACCTACTGGAGTGGTCAAGATTTCCACATCTCCATTGTCAACCCCATTGCCACCTTCTAGGTAAGTGGGTAGAAAAGCCACATATGGGTTGGTCATCTCAAAGAAGTCTTCTCCTTCCTTGACCAAGTCTTTAATATGAATTTTTTCCACATCAATATTCGTATACTGCTCCAACAAATAAGCTTTCAAACGTGTTACAAAACTCTCCGTGTTGCCGCTTAGACTGATATAAACTAAGGAAATTTTTTTCATCTTTTCCTCCCTCTTTCTCGAATCCAAAAAAATAACTACCAAGATTGTATCTTGATAGTTATCCTTTGTCAACTCTTAGGCGAGTTCTTCCTCTTGAGATTCTGTTAATTCCTTTTGCTGACGCCATATTTTATAGAAGACGATTCCCAAAAAGATAACATTGATGACGATGAATATGATAGTGGTTACTTTTGACATGACTTCCATTCCTAAACGTAGGGTGTCATCTTTAATCAATTGCATAGCATCTTGTAAATTCATATTGTCATAGACTAGTCCAACAATAGCTAGCAAGGCATATCCAACATAGGTGTAGTTTGCCAACTGCAGGTTCTTACGAATTAAGAAAACAAAGGCTACTACAACTAGGATAGCAGATAGAATAATGAGTATCGTGTTAAAAATAGAGTGAGATGACTCTGACACTTGGTGGGCATAGTTAACAGCATCTTCTATTTGTTGAGCACTAAGTGTCCCAACATTTTCTTGGCTAGCACGAAGGGCGTCCTTACTAGGTACTGGAGTGAATATTCCAACTATTGCCAAGGCTGAATTAATCGCTGATAAGACCAATAAAACCCATAGATAGACTGGTTTCTTTTTCATAAAAGTAACCTCCTCATATTTTTGAATTTATTATAGCATATTTTAAGATGGATAACAAAAGTTAGAGGGTGACTTCAATCTGCTTGCGGTAGGCCTTCGGAGACTTTCCACATAGTTTTCGAAAGACCTTGTAGAAATACCCTACATTACTATAACCGACCGTATAGCAAATATCCTCAATACTATCATTGGTAGATAGTAAAAGTTGCTGGGCTGCCTTAATCCGTTGCTTATTTAGGAGTTCTGCAAAGGTTGAATTGGTTTCCTTCTTGATTAACTGACCTAAATACACAGGATTGATAAAAAGATCCTTGCTGATATCCTTGAGAGAAAGTTCTTTTTTATAGTCTCTACCAATAACTTCAAGTACACTGACGACATTTTCATTCATACGATATTGACCAAAGAAGGACGTCAAGGTTTCCTTGGTATAAGCCACTAAATCTTCAAAGTTTGTAATGGCATGAATTCTTTTGACAATATCTGTCATATCATCTGCTTTCAGATGTTCAAAGAGATGGAAGACGTCCATCACAAACTGAGTAAAGAGTTGCTTGGTGATGGATACCCTCGGTGTGTTTTCCAACACAATCTTCTCAAGTAGATTCAACTCTTCGATAATCTGCTGAAGATTTCCCTGGATAATAACGCGATAAATAGGTTCATAATAAGAAAAGAGACTTTCAGATTGATCCAGATTTACAGTCCCATAGAAGAGTGCTTTTTCAACGTCAAATTTCCATTTTTCAAAGTTGGCCTGATAAGGTAACTCAAAAGGCATGACAAGTAAACCATCGAATTTCTGAGCTGCAATCACAATCTGCCAGTCCTGACCTAAAACATAGTAAGGAATGACAAAATCCCCTTGTTTCTCTTGGGAGAGTCCAATCCACCAGTTTTCTTTTTGAGACAGGTGTGCTTTAAATGCTTCGTCGTCTAACTTTTGACTTAACATTTCTGGCTCATGCACTTTCTCACGAAGTTGACCAAGGATTTTCTCAAGTAAATGCTCCAGTTCAACCTTATCCACTGGTTTTACAAGATAATCTACTACATTGAGGTTCATAGCTTTCTTGACATAGTCAAATTCTTGATAGCCGGAAAGAAGGATATAGTAAGCCTCTGGCAAGAGTTCCTTCATTTCCCCAATCATTTCAAGTCCTGTCTTGCCAGGCATGTTGACATCAGAAATGACGATATCTACGGGATGTTCTCGAACATAGTCCAAAGCGTCGTCAGCATGATTGGCTGTTGCAACGACTTCCATATCCCATTTTTCAAAGGGGATCAAACGCTTAAGTCCTTCTGTAATCATGTACTCATCGTCAACTAATAGTACTTTATACATGTTTATCCTTTCTCTTCATCCTGGATGGTGATTCTATATTGAACACCTTTTTGTTCAGCTGATTCTACATTGATGTTATAGCGGTCTCCAAAGTAGAGCACAAAGCGTTCGTGGATATTAACAATCCCAATAGACTGTTGTTGCCCCTTATAATCTGCTGTGTGTTCAAAGGTTCTTTGAGCCAGTTTAGCTTGAATTTCCGCTAGTTTTTCAGCAGACATCCCACGGCCATTATCGGTTACTAAGATTTCGACATAGCCATCTTTTTTCAAAGCCTTGATACTGATAACATTATCTGTTCTTCTGTGATCAACTCCATGGGCAAAATAATTTTCCACTAACGGTTGGAGAGTGAACTTTGGAATACGCATTTCTTCCAATTCAGGGTCAATCTTAAATCCATAGGCAATGGATTTTGGATAGCGAACCATACAGAGATAACTGTACTTCCGACAAAACTCCACTTCTTGTTTGAGGGTCGTTTCTCGCTCATCAGAGATATTATTGCGCAGGAGGCTACTGAACTCATAGATGATATCTGCTAGTTCATTTTGATTTTCCATCACCGCGTACATCCGCAAAAATTCCAGAGTATTGTACATGAAATGCGGATTAATTTGAGCTTGTAAGGCTCGCATGTTGGCATCTTTTTGATTGAGTTCCAGTTGATAAATATCGTGAATATTACTTTCTAGTCGATCCAACATATCATTTGTCGACTCAGCAATTAGTAGCAGTTCCTGGTCCTTTTTATCTGTGTCGATTCTCTTGGTCTGCTCTCCCTTAGTAATGGCTTGGATAGAGTCCACCAAGTCCACAACCTGACTTTGATAGTCAGAAAAAGTCCTTCTTAAGGTCATATATAAAATGATGATAAAGAGGGCGCTCAAACCTAAAATAAGTGCCGAACTCGCTAAAGTCCCACTCCAAACATAATCCTTTGGTACAGCTACTCGAACTTGATAACCATGGGCAGTTGTTCCTACCAACCAAGACTCATTCGTTCCCTTCGCTCCAATATAGAACATATCTGTTTCATATGGTGCAATGACTGTTACTGCTACAGGAATTGTTCCCCTAGTATTGTCAATCGCTTTATAGAGAACTTCTGGTTCTACGGAAATATAAATGACCCCTAAAGCCTGGTCCGAGATGGGATCAGACACTGGAACAGCGAAACTATTAGCATCCGGTTTAAAGCTCTCAGCTGGAATTTTCTGTCCACCTCTGTTTCCTTTTTTGGAAACAAATACATCTGTTGAATCCTGTAGAACAATCGAAATACCTGTTACAAAATCGTTTCGCACGTATATATCATCGATATTTTCATAAATAGAAACGGAAATATAGGGTGACGCCTTGCGTTCTAACTGCCAATAAAAATAATCTGGCGTACTAAGGCTAAAATACTTGTAAATTCCTTCAATCCGAGCTTGATTATCCACTAAACTCTGGGCTAGACGGGTTGACTCTCGATAATAGTATTCAACCTCATCAACTGTTCGAGCGAGAACACGCTGACCGACACGATTGGCTTCCCTTTCACGCATATCCCAGTCTGCATAAGAAATCAAGAGAGCAAAGCAGGAAATGATGATAATCATCACCAGACTATAGATTCTTAGGAGTGAGTGGAGGCGGAATTGTTTGGTCTTATTTGGTTGCCAATTTTTCATGAATACTTTCATAAACAGGCTCCAATAAATCACTAATAAAGAAGTGCCACATCCCAATACCTACAAAAGCGATGAGGGCTGGCATATAGAAGCCAATAATGGCTAACAAGACGCTACCAAATAGAACCTTGGCCACTGCTGATAAACTCATAAAAATTCCGATAAAGGCAAGCTTTAAGGTGTTTTTATAGGACAATTCAAAGTAAACCTGTAACTTTAAAGATACCGTATAGGCCAAAAATACCAAGGCTACTAAAAAGATATTTAGAAATGTTGCTGCCAAGTGGATAATGGTCTGGTTTGGCAACTGAATCATCAGATACAAGCCATAAATCAAGATCAAGTCAATCCCTATAAAGGTGTAGAAACTGAGATTACTTTTGACAAAATTGCTCTTAAATAAAGCCCATGCTTCCTTGAAACGATAAGCACGGTAAGAATAGCCGTTTTCAGCAAATAAACTCATGAGAGTTGCACTAGCGGGTGCTATACCAAAGACCACTCCTCCTGCTAGTGTCAATAACCAAAAATAAGCCGTCGCAATCATCCCCAAAAAGAAACGATGAAAGACTAGCTCAATGAAATTTCCCACGGTTTGCCTCCTATACATTAATCTAGTTTTATTATAACATATTTCAAGCGCTCTCAAAAATAGGAGCACTAAAAATAAATACATTTATTGGTTTAATAAGGATCTTTGTACTATAATAAAGATAGATAGAGAAACCGATTAATAATCAAAGAATAAACCTTTCTTCAGGACAGATGGACATATTTGAAGATTAGTTCATTGCTATTCAACTTAATTATTGGCTTGGTAAAATAACGAAAGGAGTATGGACCATGACTATTTTTATTTTAAGAACTACCGTGTTTTGGATTGCTCTTATTTTGAGTCTTTTCTCTGATAAATTGTTCAAACAACATGCAAAAATCGTAAAAATAATTTGCACTATAATCATGTTAGTCGTATCATTATCATATCTGTTCTAAGTAATTTTAAGAATACAGGAATTTGTTTGTCCTGTATTCTTTTTTTCTCTATAAAACGTGCATTGATAAAAACGAATAACAAAAACACCCCCAGTTAGGAGTGTTTTCAAGGAAAATAGCAAGATTACTAAAATTTTACTATTTAGCGTCGTCTTTTTTAAAGATGTTTTTAACACCTTCAACAGCGCCTTCAATAGCGTCTTTTGCATCTTCAGCGACTTCTTTCACTTTAGAAGCAACTTTTTCAGCAGCTCCTTCGCTTTCAAGTTCTTTATCGCCGATCAATTTGCCAACGCCTTCTTTAACAGATCCTGCTGCTTGGTTGAATTTTTCTTCTGTAGACATAAGTATGTCCTCCTTTTATTTTTTTCTAAATTAGTAATTATTGAACACGTGGTTCTGCTTTGGCTGCAGCATCTTTAACAGTTTCAACACCCTCGCCAACTTTTTCTTGAACAAATTCAGCGCCTTCGCCAAGTTTTTCAACACCTGAACCGATTCCAGCTTTCACTCTAGAAAATTGTTCTGACGCAAACTCGCCTGTTGATTCTGCTACGTCAGTTACACGATCTTGAAGGCTAACTGAGTCTGCTTCATGTTGTTCTTTAGTTTTGATGTCAACAACATTAACGTTAACTTCAACTACTTCTAAATCAGTCATTTTCGCAACTTCTGATACGATAACGTCTTTGATTTCCTTGTATAGAGTTGGAACGTTTTTTCTGTACTCTACGATAACGTTCAAGTCAACTGCTACTTGTTCTTTACCAACTTCAACGTTGACACCGTGTGTTACATCGTTAGTGTTAACAATTTTTTCTGTAAGATTTGAGAAGAATCCGCCATCCACATGTAATAGTCCTGGGACTCTATCTAGTGAAAGACCGATGATTTTTTGAATAACTTTATCTTCGTAAGTTAATTCTCCGCGAACATCTTTAGAAACAACAACATCTTTTTTTTCAGTATTTACATTTACATTTTTTTCTACGTTTGACATATGAAACTCCTTTATTTATTTAAATAATTCTTCTGTACATAGTATCCCAACCAAATTCCTAAGGCTCCACAGATTAAAACGAACAATGTTTTAAAGAAACCAAAGGATAGGATGAAGCAGGCTAGAATAATACCTACTACACCACTTAGAATTGGGTATTGATATTTTTTAAACCATTCCATTTTTTACTTCCTTACTTTACACGACTAACAATTTTCTTAGCTGCTTTTTGAGGGTCATATTCTTTCACTGAAACTTCCAGTTTAACCTCTCGATCAATACCAAAGAATTCTTTCAATCCTTGAGTGATTTCGTTTTGAACAACTTCAAATTTGTTAGCAATGTTATCTGAAAGAACAGCTGTACCTTCTACATAAACGAAACATTTCTTTTTCCGAGTATGTACCTGAATTTTGGGATTTTTGACCATCTTGTGTTCATCCAATAAGCATCGAACAAACCCTTCAATAGCTGAATTTTTTAGTTTTAAATTATCATCTTTAGTTCCAAGTTTTATTTCCAGATATTGTCTAGGATAAAACAGGATTACTAACATCCATAATAAAACTAAGATAGACAGGCCTAGAAGCCCCCAAAATACATATCTAGCGAGATAATATTCAAATGATGTCTGTCGCCAGCTCGGCAATTGAATCCCTAAATCACTAACCTGGTGGTAATCTATCAAAATAGGAAGGAAAATTGTCAAGATTAAAATACAGAAAATAAACAATAATATTTTCTTTGATTTTGACATATAAAATCCTTTCAATTAGTGCAACAAACCATAGCTTTACCCGTCATTATATATTAAAAGCTATAGTCTGCTTTCGAGTAAAACATTAACCTTTTTTACCCAAAAAGAATGATACCACAGAAACTACAATCACTGCACCAACAATAGATGGAATGATAGCCATACCAGCTAGTGAAGGTCCCCAAGTACCAAGGAGAGATTGACCTACTGATGAACCGATTAAACCGGCAAAAATATTAGCAATTACTCCCATTGAGCCACCCTTTTTAGTGATTGCTCCTGCTGCAAGGCCGATAAAGCCTCCGACAATAATAGACCACAACATAATATGTGCCCCCCTTTCATAATCCCAATATATCTGGGTTGAATATAGTATATCATAATATGAGAGCGCAGACAACTAAAATGCTTGCAAGAAAAAAATTTAGTAAAAGCATACCGAATAAAGCCTGTAATGACGGGGGTTTTATTGCGTTTTAATTTTTTTAAAATTACTTAAAAACAATCATTATTTTTAGTACAGCAATAACAAATATCTACAAAGAATAGAAGCGATCACAGAACGATTTAATTTTAAGATGTTCTAATTTCTTCCTAAATCGCCTCTAAGCGATTTTAATTAAGAACCAGGGATTTTAATTGACTGTTAATTTGCTCATTAAATGCCTTGAAAAACATTCAAGGGTGTAAAATACCAAATTATAAAGAATAAATATATTTGCTTGTTTAATGGTGATTTTCGTACTATAATTAAGATAGAGATACCGATTAATAATCAAAAAACAAAGGCTTTACCAGGGCAGATGGATATGTTTGAAAATTAGATAATTACTATTCAACTTATTTACTGGATTAATAACTAACGAAAGGAGTATGGACCATGACTGTTTATACTTTAAGAACTATATTGATGTTCATTGCGCTTGGAATAACTTTTTTCTCTGGTAAATTGTTCAAACAACATGAAAAAAGAGGGAGAATAATTTGTGGTACAATCTTAGTAGTCGCCTACTTATTAACATATCTGTTCTAAGTTATTTTAAGAATACAGGAATTTGTTTGTCCTGTATTCTTTTTTTTCGTCAAATGTACATTGATAAAATAAATAACAAGTTGATAACATCAATCAAATTAAAGACGAAAAAGGTAGAGATTGAACTGAAATACAGTGCAATATATCGCATTTTGCAAAAAGAAAAAACGCTTAAAATCAGCGTTTTTCTTATGTATTGATTCGTATTGAATGCTTACTTCACTTCTATAAAAAGATTAAATAATTTCTATTTTAGCTGTTAGAAACGTTGGTACATCAATGTTTTTAGAATGCTACATAATAAAAGGTAGAGTGAATGGTAGAGTAGTAAAAATAGTTGTTATCCTAGTTGATTAAAAAAATCTCTGATTTCCTCATCTTTTATAAAATAATATATAATTTTCCCCTCTCTTCTAGTATCCAAGATGTTTTGATTGGATAGTTTACGAAGATGGTGGGAGGCAGATGCCATACTGAGATTTAATAAACAGGCTATATCGCAGACACAGAGTTCTTCGACGGCAAGGAGATAAAAGATGATATTTATCTGTTTATTATCGGTAAATTTTGATAAAATGCGAAGTGATTTTTGGACTTTTTCCTTTTCAAGGTAGTTCGTTGCGGTTGTAACATTTTGTTGATTTATAACATCCACTTGACAGATACTATCTTTTTTCATAATTTTTTCTCCTAGCTGAACACAGTCCTTAGCATATCAAAGCTGTTGTTTTCAATCAGGATATACATCCCCAATCCTAAATAAACAACGGCAATAAACCATCTGCTATATTTTTCCAAAGTTTCTCCAACAGAAGGGACTTGTGCCAACTTTTGGGCAGAAAAAACCAAGAGATAAATCATGACTAGAAAAGTAAGTAAAGCCACTATCAAATTCGCTAAATTTAAGGTAATAAAATATGGGACAAAAACACCAATATTGTCAGCACCACAACTTGCAAAAGTAATCATAGCGACTAGAAAAATCAGGTTTTTATCATCTTTGCGCAAACCATCTTTTGCAATAGCTTCTCCATCAGAATCTCCTAAAAGCAAAACTTTGAGTCCTAGGAAAATTGGAATCAAACCGAGCAAACCTAAAATCTCTTTACTAGGAATATAATTTAAGACAAATGCAAAAAGTAAACTTAGCAATATTAGACTAACAGAGCCTAGAAATTGTCCTAAATAGATGTTAATGATGTCTTTTCTGCTTTTTCTTTTGGCAAAAAATAACATTAGGATAATAAGTAAGTCTACGGCTGTCCCAGAATACAGGATTATTGAAGTAACAACATTTTGAATCATAAAACACCTCATTCAAATACATTTTTGAATGTATTCTAACATTAAACTTTGTAGATGTCAACTTCAGCTCCATCAAAATATAGATAAGAAGGTAGTGTACCAAACATTAAAAAGCCCTGCCATCGAAATGATAGCAGGGCTTAACTTCAATATCCAGATGATAATATTTATCTAAAAAAAGTAGAGAAAAAGGTAGAGTTTGTACTGAAATATAGTGAAATGTATTGAAATTGAAAAAAGAAAAAACGCTTAAAATAAGCGTTTTTCTTATGTATTGATTCGTATTGAATGCTTACTTAACTTCTGTAAACACAACGTGTTTGCGAAGTTTTGGTGAGTATTTCTTCAATTGAAGACGGTCTGGAGTGTTACGTTTGTTTTTAGAAGTAAGGTACAAGCGTTCACCAGATTCTTTATGTTCAAGTGTAATATTTACGCGCATGGTATCTCCCTTCTATTATTCAGCTGATGCAGCTTTAGCGATCTTACGTCCTTTGTAGTATCCTTTAAGTGATACGCGGTGAGAACGTGAGTAATCTCCAGTAGTTTCGTCAAAGTTTACAGATGGAGCTGTTACTTTGTAGTGTGTACGACGTTTGTTTTTCTTCGCTTTTGAAGTGCGACGTGCAGGTACTGCCATTTCGTTTTTCTCCTTTTAAGATATAAATTCAATTAGGTTTGATTTTCATCAACTTTAATAGTATATCAAAACTTTTTTGTAAAGTAAAGTTACTTGACAAAAAAAGATTAAAAAATTTTCCTATCCAAAGTTCTGGATAGGAAAATAGGTTAAATATCAATCTCAAAAGGTTCATCAATGGTTTCTGAGACGTATTTCCCGTCTTTTTTTCGTTGTTTGACGCATTCGGTGAGAAGATATTCAATTTGCCCGTTGACTGATCGGAAGTCATCTTCTGCCCATGATGCGAGTGCAGCATATAACTTATTCGAGAGTCGAAGGGGAATTTGCTTTTTTTTAGCTTCTGCCATTTCTAATAAAGGCTTCCTGTATTGACAATTGGTTGTGCATCATGATTGCCACAGAGAACGACCAGGAGATTTGAAACCATGGCTGCTTTACGCTCTTCATCTAGTTCAACCAACTCTCCTTCATTGAGACGTTCCAATGCCATTTCAACCATTCCTACAGCGCCGTCTACAATCATCTTTCGTGCATCGATAATGGCTGATGCTTGTTGACGTTGAAGCATAACGGCAGCAATTTCTGGTGCATAAGCTAAGTAAGTAATACGTGCTTCAAGGATTTCCAAACCAGCATCCTCTACGCGACTTTGTATCTCTTCACGAATACGTTTAGCTACAATCTCACTAGAACCGCGGAGACTTCCTTCATCGGCTTGCCCATCACCTGTAGTATCCACATTCGGAGACACATCGTAAGGATAGATGCGGACAATATTACGGAGTGCACTATCACACTGCAATGAGAGATATTCTTTATAGTTATCTACGTTGAAGACTGCTTTGGCTGTATCAACAACTCTCCAAGTTACCGCGATTCCAATTTCAACAGGATTACCTAAGCAATCGTTAATCTTTTGACGAGAATTACTCAAAGTCATAACTTTGAGGGAAATCTGTTTCTTGCCAATCTCAATGTTTACATCATTGCCATTTGATGATTTCATCCCTGAAAAAGGAGTTTTTGTGCTAACATCACCACTTTGACCAAGTCGAGTGTGGTTTGCAGGATTGACCGCTATACTGAAGGGATTGACAAAGTAGAAACCAGGTTCTTTGATGGTACCTGTATAGTTACCAAAGAGGGTCAAAACCAGAGCTTCCTGAGGTTTGACAACTTTTAAACCAGCATGAGCTAGAACTGAAATTAAGATTAATAAAAGACCGATAATAATTCCAAAAATGTTTTCTGAACCAGCACCAATGATAAATATAAAGACACCAAGTACGAGTGCCAACTCGATAAGTATCAACGCTACTACACCATTTGGTTTTGAATTGATTAGCTTTTCAGTCATCAGAATGACCTCCTGTTTTTTGATATCTAAATGATATCACTTTAATTTTAAATGTCAATAAAAAAATGCAATCTTTTTTAAGAAGATTTCAATGTATTGAATTTTCTGAAAATTCAAGAATTTTCTTCTGTTATTCATGCGAAAATTGTGCTATAATGGAACAAACTGAAACGGGAGGAACTTGAATGACAGAATTAGATAAACGTCACCGTAGCAGTATCTATGATAGCATGGTAAAATCACCAAACCGTGCCATGATGCGTGCGACTGGTATGACTGATAAAGACTTTGAAACACCGATTGTAGGGGTCATTTCAACCTGGGCAGAAAACACTCCATGTAATATTCACTTGCATGACTTTGGTAAGCTTGCAAAAGAAGGTGTCAAATCAGCTGGTGCTTGGCCTGTACAATTTGGAACCATTACGGTAGCTGATGGGATTGCTATGGGAACGCCTGGTATGCGTTTCTCCCTAACGTCACGTGATATCATCGCGGATTCTATCGAAGCTGCCATGGGCGGTCACAACGTGGATGCCTTCGTCGCTATCGGTGGTTGTGACAAGAACATGCCTGGTTCTATGATTGCCATTGCCAATATGGATATCCCGGCCATTTTCGCCTACGGTGGTACTATCGCCCCTGGAAAACTAGATGGCAAAGACATCGACTTGGTTTCTGTATTTGAAGGTATCGGAAAATGGAACCACGGCGATATGACGGCTGAGGACGTCAAACGTCTCGAGTGTAACGCCTGCCCTGGCCCTGGTGGTTGCGGTGGTATGTATACTGCCAATACCATGGCTACTGCTATCGAAGTTTTGGGTATGAGTTTGCCAGGATCTTCTTCTCACCCTGCAGAATCTGCTGATAAGAAAGAAGACATCGAAGCAGCTGGACGTGCTGTCGTCAAAATGCTTGAACTCGGTATCAAACCGTCTGATATCTTGATTCGTGAAGCCTTTGAAGATGCTATTACTGTTACCATGGCTCTCGGTGGTTCTACTAACGCCACTCTTCACTTGCTCGCCATTGCCCATGCGGCTAATGTTGACTTGTCACTTGAGGACTTCAATACCATCCAAGAGCGTGTGCCTCACTTGGCCGACCTGAAACCTTCTGGTCAGTATGTCTTCCAAGACCTCTACGAAGTTGGTGGTGTGCCTGCAGTTATGAAGTACTTGTTGGCAAATGGATTCCTTCACGGAGACCGTATCACATGTACTGGTAAAACTGTCGCTGAAAACTTAGCTGACTTTGCAGATTTGACACCAGGGCAAAAAGTCATTATGCCACTTGAAAATCCTAAACGTGCGGACGGTCCGCTTATCATCTTGAACGGGAATCTTGCTCCTGACGGTGCAGTTGCCAAGGTATCCGGTGTTAAAGTTCGTCGCCACGTTGGTCCAGCTAAGGTATTTGACTCTGAAGAAGATGCTATCCAAGCTGTCTTGTCAGATGAAATCGTTGATGGCGATGTTGTCGTTGTTCGTTTCGTCGGACCTAAGGGTGGTCCTGGTATGCCTGAGATGCTATCACTTTCTTCTATGATCGTCGGTAAAGGCCAAGGAGACAAGGTGGCCCTCTTGACTGACGGACGCTTCTCTGGTGGAACTTATGGTCTAGTTGTCGGACATATCGCACCTGAAGCTCAGGACGGTGGACCAATTGCCTACCTCCGCACAGGTGATATCGTCACAGTTGACCAAGATACTAAAGAAATTTCCATGGCTGTATCTGATGAAGAACTTGAAAAACGTAAGGCAGAAACAACCTTACCACCACTCTATAGTCGTGGTGTCCTCGGTAAGTACGCCCACACCGTATCTTCTGCATCACGTGGTGCTGTTACAGACTTCTGGAATATGGAACAGTCTGGTAAAAAATAAGCAAATAAAAAGCAAGCCTAAATGGCTTGCTTTTTTGTAATTTCAAAATAGATAACTATCGTGGAGGTAATCCCAGAGCTATACGTCCATAACGACTAATACGTGTAATCTTCCAGGCTGGAGACCAAGTAACCTTGACCTTAACATCCTCAATGCCATCAATTTGTTTCAAACCTGCAACTATCTCGATTGGCAGACTTTCTGCGCAGTCACATGCAGTATCGGTGAAGGTCATGACAACTGTACAAAGGCCAGCCTCATCTAAATGAATCTCATAAATCAGTCCAAGATTGTATACATCTAGCTCTACATCTGTATCATAAACTTTTTCGAGCACTTCAATGATCTGGTCTTCCAATGCTAGAGCTCGGTCATTAATCTGGATGTCTTCTCTCATTGTATTCCCTCCATTTTTTGACTGTTCCTATTTTCTCATAATTCTGACAATTTGGCAAGTTTTTCCCAATCCTGTTTAAAGCAAAAAAGTAGAGATAGAATCTCTACTTTTCATTGATTATTTTGATTTGACAGGTTTGTCTGCCAGAGCTTTAACGGCATTATTAATAGTTTCTGCATAAAGTTTAGCGCCTTCATCCTGCTTAGTAGTATCACTACCAAAGTGAACTTGGTCTGTCCCTTTCCAAATATCTGGATGATCTTTGGCTACTTGATTCCAATCTGCAAGTGCAATATATGGATATTTTTGTGCCAATTCACGCGCATAGCTTGCATACTGTTCTACGTAAGGTTGCGTTTCCTGCGTTGTGTCACCCTCGTATGGAGTTACAAGAACAAGCTGATGTCCCTTAGGTAGATTTGTTATCAGTAGATCAAGATCTTCCTTATAATTTTCAGGGTTATTGACACCAGTCGCGATGACTACAATTTTAGGCAAGGCTTTATTCTGACTGTAATTCAGCATCAATGCATTTGCTTGCTTGGTATTTCGACTGACTTGGCCATCAATCTGAGCATCTGGCAAGAGCTCCTTAAGTCCAGCTGAAGCACGCAAGGTTACAGAGTCTCCGATGATGGATACACCATCAGCTATATTGTATCGACTTGCTTCTGCTTGATCGGCCATAGTTTTTGTTCGAGTAATATTAGTTTGGGCTTGATTGAGACCAGTAACCATCAAATCTGTTTCAAAGGCACCTACTTGCGGAGCTATCAAAACCACAACCAAGGTAATCAAACTAAGAACTCCAACACTACTAGCAAAGATTGGTTTGATGTGAGGAATTTCTTCTGCCATCCGCAAGAGTTTGCTGGATTTCCCTGCAATGAAAGGTTCGATCACATAGAAAGAAAGGGTAGCAAAGAGATAAGAAAAGATGGTCGTTAGAATCACTGCCGGTATATTTCCCACCAATTGCGAGAAAATAATATAAAACGGCCAGTGGAAAAGATAGACGGCATAACTAGTGTCTGCTAAAAAACCGATAACCTTTGGTTCTTCGATTGTCGGAGTTTTCTCATGTAACAGTCGTGCTGCAACAATCATCAGAAGCGCAGCTAAACTTGCTAACAAGAAGCCAAGTAAATAGGCAAAGAGATAAGTGAATTTCACAAAGAAAGTCAATAAGAGCAAGACTCCTAGACCAGCCCCGAAGACTAGCAAGGTTTGTCTCAAATCCAAGCTTCTATTCAAGCGTTTGAGAAGAGGCGTTACATGGCGAACACCTACTAGGGTCGCAAGCACACTTCCTAAGAAGAACGGAAATACATGAGTCAAAGTTGAGAAGTAGAGTGTTGAGTAGGAACTAACGATAAAGCTACCAATAAACATAGAAAGGAAGCTAATCATAAAGGTTGCTGAGGAAAGTAGGAAAATCATTCCTCGTAGTTGTCCACTTGTTTTTGCTCGTTTGGACAAGAACCAGACTGCTAAGCCCCACAAGATATAGTAATGAACTTCAACAGCTAAGCTCCAGTTGTGAACAAAGAGGTGAGGGATAAACTGAGATTCATAACTTCCTCCTGTCAACATTTCATAGAAGTTAGTCATAAATCCAAGAACACCGGCAATTTGACCGCCGATTCCTGCCACATAATCCTGACGAACCAAGAACGTGAAGGGCATAACGACGAGGACCATCAAAACAACCGGCGGAAAAATTCGATAGAAGCGTCGTCTAAAAAATCCTAGGACATCAATCTTACCTTTTTGTCCAAATTCTTCTAATAATAGTGAAGTAATTAAAAAACCTGAAAATGTGAAGAAGACGTCAACCCCAAAGAAACCTCCTGGGAAAAGCGTCTGAAAAAAATGGTACAAGAGTACCAAAAGCAAGCCTGTAATCCTAATTAAGGAAAACCATTTAATACGCATACGAGTTTATTCTCCATTCGTTAGATTGGCAAAAAAGGCATCTAACTTTCATTCATAGTACCTTTATTTTATCAAAAAAAACAGAAAAATCCTAAGATAAAACTTAGGATTTATAGTGGATAGCAAGCTACATTTAGAAATTACGCCCTGACTTGTTATAACCATATTTTTCAACAAAATGTTCACGAAATCCCAAGAGATTATCATCCATGATAGCCTGGCGAACCTGCTTCATGAGATTGAGCAAGAAGTAGAGATTATGGTAACTTGTCAAGCGGATACCAAAGGTTTCATCTGCCTTGAGCAAGTGGCGAAGGTAAGCACGAGTATAGTTCTTACATGTGTAGCAATCACACTCTGGGTCAAGTGGTGTAAAGTCCTCCGCAAACTGGGCATTCTTGACTACCAAACGACCTTGACTGGTCATACAAGTCCCATTACGAGCGATACGAGTCGGCAAGACACAGTCAAACATATCGACACCACGGATAACACCATCAATCAAGCTATCTGGCGCTCCTACTCCCATCAAGTAACGAGGTTTATTTTCAGGAAGCAGCTGGGTCGTAAAGTCCAAGACTGCGTTCATTTCTTCATGAGTTTCACCTACTGCCAAACCACCGATAGAATATCCTGGGAAGTCCATACTTACAAGGTCATGAGCTGATTGGCGGCGAAGATCTTCAAATCCAGCCCCTTGTACAATCCCAAACAAACCTTGGTCATGTGGGCGACGATGAGCTTTCAAGCCACGCTCTGCCCAACGGCTGGTGCGTTCGATTGATTTTTTTACATAATCATAGGGTTGATAAAATTGAGGGCACTCATCAAAGGACATCATGATGTCTGAACCTAGATTATTTTGGATAGAGATGGCCTTTTCAGGTGAAAGAAACATCTTAGAACCGTTGAGGTGGTTCTTGAAGGTCACCCCTTCTTCTGTAATATTACGGCTATCCGCTAGAGAATACACTTGGAAGCCACCGCTATCTGTCAAGATTGGTTGGTCCCAATTCATGAACTTGTGAAGACCTCCAGCACGGGCAATGAGTTCATCCCCAGGGCGAAGCCACAAGTGATAGGTGTTGGATAGGATAATCCCTGAACCCATCTCTTTCAATTCTTCTGGCGACTGAGTCTTGACCGTTGCCTGAGTCCCTACTGGCATAAACATAGGCGTCGGGAAGGTTCCATGGGGTGTGATAATCTCACCCAAACGAGCTCCTGTGTGTTTTTCTTTTTTTATCAATCGATATTTGATTGGCGAATCTGACATTTTTTACCTCCGAAGCTGGGAAAGACAGTCCCAGTTCTTACTTTGTGCCCAGTGGCATACTGTATGATTCTATCAAAAAAAACAGGAACTGTCACGAACTATGGTATAATGAAAGAATGAAGTACCCAAAAATTAATTTAAAAGAAGTTCACCTACAGGCTAGACAATTTCAAGCCGAGCACCCTCGCTTGTTGCTTGTCTTCTTATTGCCAAGTATCCTCTTGATTCTTTCTAGCTTTATTAGACCTTTATCCCTACTTGATGAAGGCATTCTTGAACAGTCCTTCTTGAACTTTCTAGGGACCACGATTCAGTCTGCTCTCTTTCCAATAGCTGTTGGATTTACAAGTTCCATCATCCTAGCTGGTGCTCTCTTTACTACGATTAATCTTTACAGAATTTCTGAGATAGAGCTTTCCTTTAAAGATAGCTTGTCCTTACTTGATAATCGCTTCTTTACCCAGACTTTTCTAACTCTCTTACTCAAGCGTTTCTATCTCTTTTTATGGAGCATCCCTAATCTTTTTGGAGTCTACTTGCTCTTTTATAGCAGTGCAATGGCTCGTAAATTTGTGGAACTTCATCCCGAATTTCCATCTGTCGACGTGACAAATCCAGATATCGAACACTTCCTACTTACTTTTGCACTCTACTTCTTTGGTAGCATCCTAATCATGATTTTGGGAACCATTATCTATCTGCCACAATATTATGCCTATTCCCAAGTTGAACTACTCCTATGCGATACCCTTGCAATCGGAATTGCCAAACCGAGTCGCGTGCTGCATACCAGCCGCTTTCTCATGAAAGGCTATAAATTCCAACGCTTTGTCCTTGATTTACAGCTACTTCCTTGGTATATCCTTATCTGGATTAGCTTTGGAATCGCAAGTATCTCTATCTTCCCTTATATCTATAGTAGCCAAATCTTCTTCTATCAGAGACTACTTGAAATCAAACGTAGAAAAGTTTAAGATCAGTTATTAAAAACCAGCACCTTCATAGAAAGTGCTGGTTGTTTTTATTTTAATAAGAGGATACTCAAAAGAGTTATGATCGCTGGACCACCTTGCTTTAGAATGATTTTTTTGTCTGCTGTTAAAGCACCATAAGTCGCTGCTCCTATGACAAATAAAACAAAGATTGTTACGATTTCTAAGCTATGTGAGAAATAAATCCCATAGATAAGAAATACCCCTATCAAGGCATTATAAATCCCTTGGTTTTTAAACAGTGAGGTGACTGAGGGTCGAGTCAACTCTGCCTTTTCCATATTAAAGACTCGGCTGGTTGCGTCTGATTGAGTTACCATACTCTCCAAATAAAAGATATAAAAATGTTCGAGAGCAACAATCGTTGCTAAAATAGTCGTAATGAGTGACATGGTTTTCTCCTTAAAATTCTATTTTTTCTAAGCCTGACACTAGTTTAGTCAGTAAAGTTATCAGCTCCTGCTGCTCACCAGTCGATAAGATGTTCTCCATCTGCTCCTTCACTTTCAAGTGATGTTTAGGCGGATTGACCAAGAGTTGATTCTTAGCTTCTTGGGTTAATTCAACTAGGACTTCTCGCTGATTAATAGGATTACGATTACGTTTGACATAGCCTTCTGACTCCAGTATCTTAAAATGACGAGTCAAGGCCGCCTGATCGATTTGTAATTTCTCCTGAACGGCAATTTGGTTACATGGTGATTTTTGCAGTAAAAACTGCAGGATTTGATAGCGGGTCAAACTAATTCCCAATTGTTTCTCAAAAAGTTGAGTGATGGTCTGATCTGTTAAATGGAGCTGGTACAGTAATTCATTGATTTCTGACATTTCTATTCCCTTGTTAACATTTGATTTGTCAACTATTGACTTATCAAGTATAATACAAGCAGATTAAAAATGCAACTATTTTGCTCACTCCGAAAAAATAGCCTCTTGGTTTTAATCCCAAAAGGCTATGTTTTTTTATATTCTAGATAAAACCCAGCACTAACCTACCAAATCTGCTCGAAGGATTTCTCCCTCTTTATCAATGACGACTTCAATGGCATGGCCTGCAAAAATTTCCTCGCTATCATCATAGTAGAGGGTCAATTCCCCATCTTCGTTGATCGATAGTTCACTCAAGGAAAGAGAGTTGGTGAAATACTCTTCTGTTAACTCCACATCATTTTCATCCGAATCTATCCAGTCTTGAGCTGCTTCCCACAGTTCTTTGACAATATAGTCTTTAATCCGAGCATCTTGGACTTGGAAGGTTTCCATAAATTTCTTTAGATCATCGAAAGAACTTGGAGGAAGACTTTCATCTGCATCCGCAACAAAGATAGCATGAATCTTACCGCCCTCATAAGTGATGAAGCCTTCAAACCAAGAATAGGCTCTATTTAAGGTGAATTCACCAATATCGTCTTGAATGATGACTGGTTTTTGGTAAGCTTCAATCAAGGTCTCTAATCTAGCATCTGTGGATTGGTCATCTAAATATTCCAGCAAACGATAGCAGTTGTTAGCTACTTCCGACATATATGGCTCTAGCTCCATAAAGGGGCGTTTTTGACATTTGATCCGATGAATTTTGTAGGGTTCAAAACTAAATCCCCATCGCTTTTCTTCAAATTCTTCTGGAGTCAGGAGCCATTCCAAACGTCCTTCACGTTCAGAGAATTCCTGGGTTGCGGCATTGACACTAGCTTTAAAATTTACTGACGGTACCTTGCATCCATCTTTTAAGGAGATTGCTCCACTTACATTTTGGAAGGTAAAAATCAAGAGCTCAACAATTTCTCCGCAAAATTCCTGTTCAAAATCATCTCTTGTTTTCTCAAATGGAGTTTTTAATCGGTTTGTCATCTTTATCATCCTTTCTCTCTGATTTTAATGCCCTAGTATTATTTTGTATCCGCTTACATTTTATCATGTTTTAGATTTTATTTCACTTATAAATACTATTTTTACAAAAAAGAAGTGGAAACTGAATCAGTTCCCAACTTCTCATTATTCTTAGTTCATAGATACGTGAACGTGGTCATAGTGGTTTTCTGTGACGCTACCACGATCTGGCATTGGATTCCAAGTGTAGGCTGGTCCGTATTTGCTATCGTACGGTGCGTAGAAACGTTGTTTCCAGATGATGTAGCTAATGCCACGGCTAGCCATATTTTGGATAGCATAATCTGCAATTTGGTCTCCAAGAGCTGAACTTACTGGAACCATAAAGTCAATAGCAAGACCTTTTCCGTGATCCCCACTATCTCCTGGGCGGTACCCACTAAATGATGTGATACCGAACAAGTTAGCTACTTCTTCTTTAAAGGCAGCCGTTTGTGGTTGTAGACCTGCATTTTCTGATTTTGAAGCTGCAATGCTTGCATAATCAGGAGCGGCTGGTGCTGCATAGGTTGCTGATGCACCTTGGCTAGCTTCAGCTTGGTAAGTTGCTGGAGCTGATTGAGCTTCTGTTACTTCTTCAGTAGTAGCTTCTGTTGTAGTTGTTTCCTCAACAGTAGTCGTTGGTTCTTCAACTGTTGTAGTTGGTTCAGCGACCGTTGTTGTTTCAGCAGTTGTAGTTGTTGTTTCTTCCACTACAGGTGCTTCTGTTACAGCTTCAGTCGTTGCTTCTTCAACTGTGGTAGTTGTTGCTTCTGTTGTTTCTTCTGAAGATACTGTAGTTTCTTCAACTGGTTGTGTCAAATCTTCGACTTGTACAGTTTGGTCATCAACAGTGACTTGGTTATTTGTCAAATCTGCTGTTGCAGTTGTTCCTTCACCACCGTTTTCTTGAGGTGTGTATACTTCAACTTCTGTTACTTCTTCATCTTCGTTAACAGTTGTAGTAAGAACTGTCTCAGGGAAAATCAAATCAATATTGCTGATCTTGTTCAAGTTAGCAAGGACATTTAAGTCTACTCCCAAAGCTTCTGCAATTGTGCTTAAAGTATCCCCATACTTGACTGTATAACTTGTTTTGTTTTCACTTTTAGAAATATCGTTTTGAATTTGCTCAACGGTACGTGGAGCCCATGCTACTTCTTGTGCTTGAGTTGCCAAGGCAGGGGCAAAAGATAATGCTACTGTTGATGCTAAAATAATTCTTTTCTTCATACTATTCAAACTCCTTTTCAAATGTAGTACCTGTCTATCATAACACAAAGAAAAAATTAAAAAAGCCCTTTTGGGGCTATTTAACAGAACTGTACATTCGTTGTAACAAATCACATTACTTGAAATAGTTTGTTAGTTTCTTGTCATCAAGCTGACACATTCTTCCTAAAAAACTCTAGAAAGAAAGCGAGCTAATATCTTCTAATTGCTCTATCTGTTGATTACAAGCTGCGGGAGAGGCAAGGAAATTGATACTCTGAATGGCACTATTCTGAGCAAATTCGATATCCAAGGTTCTGTCGCCTATATAATAGGTCTGTTCTGGATTTAAATGGTATTTATTGATAAGGTAGGTAGCTGCTTCTGGACTTGGTTTACGAGCAAAACCGCTCTGGCTTGTCAAAATTTCTGTAAAATAAGCATCCAATCCTAGATCACGTAAAATGGTAAAGGCATTGTCTCCTTTATGAGTATAGACAAATTGCTGAATTCCTTGCTGATCTGCCCAAGCTAGAACCTCACGTGCCCCTGGCATCAGAACCACTTGAGCATTTTTTTCAGCCAAGCTCTGAGCACGAACTTGATTGAGAAGTCCTACATCTAGTCCTCGCTCTTTTGCCACTTGCTCCAATAAATCCTGGACAGAATATTTCAAGATAAACTCTCGAACTTCTTTCTTATCATAAGGAAGAGAAAACTGACGATAGGTTTCCTCGATTCCTGCTAAAATCGCTTCATAAGAATCCAGTAAGGTCCCATCTAAATCCCAGATAAATCCAATTTTTTTCATATGTCATCCTTTCAAAGAGATATATTGCTTATAACGATAGCGCAGGAAGAACCAGCGAAAACCATTATCCAAAAGCGTTCCAGCCCAGATACCAGGCAATCCCCAACCAAGAACAATTCCCATCAGATAGCCTGTTCCAATACGGATACACCACATACCAATACTTGTTGCATAAAAGGGAAGTCGGGCATTTCCCAAACCTTGCCAGACAGCTGTATAAATGACCGTTCCCGTTGTCATAGGAGTTCCTAAAAGTGAAAAAAGAGTCACTAAAACACTGGCCTTAATAGCCACAGGATCGCTGGTGTAGAGATAGCTTAGTGGTGTCCCGAGAGCATAGATACTAAGCGTCAAGGGCAACATGAGAAAGAAAGACAACCAAAAAGTTTGCTTACTTAGCTTGTCCACCCTTGCCCAATTATTCTCTCCAACCGCTCGAGCTACCTGCATGACTGTTGCTGTAGCAACACCAAAGGCAGGCATGTAATTAAACTGTGTCAAAACTTCACCAATAGCATTTCCCGCGACGGCTTCCGTCCCAAAGGAAACAACCAAGGCAATAATGACGACATCACCAGCCCTCATCATGAGACGTTCTCCAGCAGCAGGTAAAGCCAAGGTCAGCAGGTCTTTATCCAACCCCAAACTTGGCCTTGCATATGGAAGTTTTAATTGTGACCACAAGATTACAACCCCAACCAAACGAGACAAAATAGTCCCCCAAGCTACCCCAGCTATTCCCATATCAAAAATAAAAATGGCAACACTTGAGAAAAGGATATTTAAAGCATTGGATAAAAAACTAACATATAGCGGCAGTCGAGGATTGTGGGTAGCGCGAATCAAAGCCCCCAAACTAGTCATCAAGCCCAAGAGAACAATTGAACCACCCACCAATGATAGGTAAAGTCCACCACTCTCAGCTACAGACGCTTCTGTCCCCAAAAGACCGATCATCTCTTGACCTGCAAAGATGGATAAGGCCCCTAAAATTAAACTCAGTAGCAGAGTGATCTTGAGTGCTTCTGTTACGTGGTAGGCTAGCCTAGATTGGTTCTTCTGCCCCAAACTTTTGGAAATGACACTAGAAATTGCTGCTCCCAAGGCAATAAAAATAGCCTGATAAATAGTGATAATATTTCCAGCTATAGACACACCCGAAATAGCGATCAAACCCAAGTGTGCCACCAAGTAGCTATCTACCATCCCCATGAGCATCTGCAAGAAATTTTCACCCATGGCTGGCAGAGCAACGTTGAGAATATCCTTATTTTTCTTAAACAATCCTTCCTCCTGATGAAAAGAAACTCAGTTAGTTTCCCAACCGAGTTTACTTCCTCTCTTTTAAAGTCCTAGATAAGTTTCTACTGCAGTCTGCATCTCTGCCGCCGCAACCGTTGTCTTGTGACGAACGGGAGCTGTTTCGAGGCCATCAACTGCAGGTGGCACTGCTACTCCTGAAATTTCATGTAGTTGAGCCAAGGCTTCAAAATCGCTCAAACCTGATTGCCCAGTTACAGCTTCTACTGCAACCACTGGGAACTTGTATGGACTAGCAGTTGATGCAATCACGGTCTTAGTCACATCACCTGTAGCAGCTTGGTGTTTTTTATAAACAGCTGAGGCAACCGCTGTATGTGGATCCTCAATGTAGGCATCTGTTTGATAAACACGCTTGATTTCTGCTGCTGTTTCCGCTTCAGTCGCATACTCTGCTGCAAAGAGATCCAGAATCTCTGCATCAAAATCTGTCAATTCATACTGACCTTGGTTATTCAAGGCATTCATAAGTTCAGCGGTCTTTTTAGCATCATTTCCCAAAAGGTGGAAAATCAAACGCTCCAAGTTTGAAGAGACCAAGATATCCATAGACGGGCTAGTGGTTACCTTAAACTCACGCTTCTTGTCGTAGACACGAGTTTTAAAGAAGTCTGTCAAAACATTGTTGTCATTTGAAGCACAGATTAGCTTACCAACTGGCAAACCGATTTGCTTAGCGTAAAAGGCAGCTAGGATATTTCCAAAGTTTCCTGTCGGTACAGTGAAGTTAACCTTGTCACCAGCTTTAATCTCACCAGTTTTTACCAACTGAGCGTAGGCATAAACATAATAAACAATCTGGGGCACCAAACGGCCGATATTCATAGAGTTGGCTGATGAAAATTGCAACTTGTTAGCTGCTAATTTTTCACGAAGAGCCACATCGTTGAACATATGCTTGACGTTGGTTTGAGCATCGTCAAAGTTTCCATCAATGGCGATGACATGAGTGTTATCTCCAGTTTGAGTGGTCATTTGCAACTCTTGTACTTTGCTGACACCGTCTTTTGGATAAAAGACGATAATTTCAGTTCCAGGAACATCCGCAAATCCAGCCATGGCAGCTTTTCCAGTGTCTCCAGATGTTGCTGTCAAGATGACAATCTTGTTTTCCAAGCCATGTTTCTTAGCAGCTGTCGTCATAAAGTATGGCAAGATAGACAAGGCCATGTCTTTAAAGGCAATGGTTGATCCATGGAAGAGTTCCAAGTTGTATTGACCATCAAGTTTGACAAGAGGAGCAATAGCTGGAGTATCAAACTTGCTATCGTAGGCATTGTTGATACAGTAGTCCAACTCTTCTGCTGTAAAGTCATCCAAGAAGGCTGACAAGACAAGTTTGGCCACTTCTTGGTAAGAAGCATCTTTTAATGTGTCAAAATCCAAATCTACCTTTGGATAACTAACCGGAGTAAACAAACCTCCATCTGTTGCCAAACCTTGCAAAATCGCTTGGCTGGCTGTTACGGTATTTTTCGCATCACGCGTTGATTGATAAACTAATGTCATAAATCTCTATCCTTTATCTATAGTCTCATCCATTATAACATGATTTTTCAGAAAATTCTCCCTTTATAAGAAAATTATAGAGTCAATTCTTCTTTTAAAGGCTCTAAATAAGTCATTTCTCTCAGACCTCTACTCTCAAGTCCTTGCTCTGCTATAGCCAGCAAGTCTTTGGAGAACTGGACAACACCAGCTTTTTCCTCATCTGTGAGTTGTTTCTTAGAAAACTGTCGTCTCAAAGACTTGTAGTCACGGCCAAAGTTCTCAAAGAAAGGAGCGGTTTCGAGATAAGTTTCAAACTTGTCTAGATTTACCAACAAACCTAGATGAAAGGCTGCTGAAGCAAAGGTACGGTCTAGCGGTTGCGTACAAACACTACGGAATTCAATCGTCCCTCGAGTTGTTAAGTCTTGATATTGGTAACTACGGTGCGTCTGGAAATCCTTCTCTTGAGGAACCAGAAGAGTTTCTTTTCCATTTAGAGTATAGGCAGGAATTTCATCAGTAGCTAGGTAATCTCTAGCCCGAATTGGAGAAAAATAGTAGGTTTCCCCATCTCGTTCTGCTGTAAAAATCGCAGAGCAGTCTAGATAATCAAAGAAATCATCCTCATCTTTGAAGAGTTTTGCATTGACACCGACATTCTCTGGATAAATTCCATGCATGGATTCTTCCCAAAAAATATCTCGTGAAATCTGGGTGTCCCAGTCTGCTCCAGAAAACTCAGAATTGGCAAACAGGTAAGCTTTGGCTGCCTCTATCTGTGTGAAAGCATTGATGACACTTAGGTAGTTAGCGGTCGAAACATCCAACTGGACTTGACTCCCGCAGATGAAGGCTCCGTATTGTGGAAAG